>NZ_JBQENT010000056.1:0-29389 GCF_052044855.1 Metabacillus sp. 22489 | reverse complement strand
CACTGCCAAACAAGTAGTGTAATGGAGTATTTCACACAAAAAAATAGAGAAAGGTGAATTTGAGTACCCTCAAATTCACCTTTCTCACTATTTAGAGCTAGTTATGTCCCAGCCTCTTTAATATAATTACTTTTGTAATTTCATATCAATTTCACGTTGTCGCAATTCAATACGACGAATTTTTCCTGAAGTTGTTTTTGGTAATTCATTTGTAAATTCAATTTCTCGTGGATATTTATATGGTGCTGTTAATTGTTTTACATGATTTTGAAGCTTACGAATAAGCTCTGGATCCTTTTGATCTTCCGGATTTCTTAACACAACATATGCTTTTACTACATTTCCTCTAATTTCATCAGGACTAGCAACAACAGCACACTCTTTTACTAAAGGATGTTTCACTAGAGCATCCTCAACTTCAAACGGCCCAATAGTATAGCCAGAACTTATGATAATATCATCGCTTCTTCCTTCAAACCAAAAGTAGCCATCTTCATCCATTCTTGCACGGTCACCTGTTACAAAGTAATCTTTTCTATATTGTTTAGCTGTTCGCTCAAAGTCTTTGTAATATTCTTTAAACAATGCTGGTGTATCTTTATGCACAGCGATATCTCCTATTTCATTAACTGCACATGGCTCACCTTCATCATTGATAATGACGACTTCATTTCCTGGTGTTGGCTTTCCCATTGATCCAGGCTTGATGTCCATTTCTTTTAAAACACCTACTAATAATGTACTCTCAGTTTGACCATAGCCGTCACGAACCTTTACATTGAACTTTCGCATAAATGTATCGATTACTTCACGATTTAATGGTTCACCAGCTGATACTGCACTATGTAAGGTAGCTAATGAATAGTTTTCTAAATGTTCTACCTTTGCCATTAAGCGATACTCTGTCGGGGTACAGCACAATACGTTTACTTTGTACTCATCCAAAAGTGCTAAATATTTTTCAGGCTCAAATCTTCCATAATATACAAAGCCAGTTGCTCCTGAGCCTAAGACAGATAAGAAAGGACTCCAAACCCATTTTTGCCAGCCTGGCCCTGCAGTTGCCCAAACGATATCATCTTCATTAATACTTAGCCAATTTTTTGCTGCTGTTCTTAAATGAGCATACGCCCAGCCATGTGTATGAACTACACCTTTTGGATTACCAGTTGTTCCTGAAGTATAAGATATAAAGGCGGTACTTGTTGCCTTTGTTTTAACAATTTCCATTTCTGAACTTTGTTTAGCTGCTAGTTCTTCTAACGAAAACCAATCAGCTTCATTACCCTCAACTACAAATTTAACTAACTCGTTATATTCAGAAATTCCTTTAAATTCATTTGTATATAATCCATAGCTAATAATCGCTTTTACATCACCATGTGTTACTCGATATTGCAAATCTTTTGTACGCAACATTTCTGAGCTAGGAATGACAACTAAGCCTGCTTTTAATGCACCAAGATATACCGCATACGCTTCAATAATTCTTGGAATAACAACAAGAACTTTATCACCTTTTGTTAATCCTTTATTCATAAAGGCATTTCCTATCTGATTTGCCTTTTTCATTAATGCATGGTAAGTTATCTCTTTCTTTTCACCTTTATCATTTTCCCATTTTAATGCAATTTTTGTTGGCTCAGCCGAAAATTTTTCAATCTCTTCAACGAGATTGTAGTTAATCGGTGCAAGCAGCTCATCTCTTACCATAATTTCATCTCCTAATTTTTTAGTACCTTATTATTATACCTGATAATAAAAATAAATGAAATAATGATGCTTGCCTAGATGAAATGGAGTAGGTAAATCCAAAACTTGAAGAAGAGCATTTAAATATGTAAGACGTAACGGAATATTTAATCGTTTTTATACATCAAAAAGAGCAGGGAATATCCCTACTCTTCGTAGCCATTATCTATTAAATTATTGTTGTTGGAAAGAACCGCTCATTTGTTGTTGAGCAAAAGATACTAAACGCTTAGTGATTTCACCACCAACTGAACCGTTAGCACGTGAAGTAGTTTCTGCACCTAAGTTAACACCGAACTCAGAAGCGATTTCAAGTTTCATTTGGTCGATAGCTTGTTGTGCACCAGCGACTAATAATTGGTTACTGTTGTTGTTTTGTGCCATGTGTATCACCTCCTTGTGAGTATAGAATGTGTAATACACACTGCCATCATTCATCATATTATATGGTAAATATTCACATAGATTTTAGCAAAAGAATGACCTACTTATTATGCAAAGTCATTCATCCCTTTAAAATAAATGGGAAAATTCATCTTCTTTATTTTTTGTAATGATCATTGTTTCAACATGATTTACTGCTTCCATGACAAGCTCATCAAAATCAACAAAGCTTTCAAATCTTGATACTTTCTCAAGCTTTGGCTTTGTTTTAGGACTTGCAGGAGTGAAAATAGTACAGCAATCCTCAAATGGACGTACTGAAATATCATGTGTACCTATTTGTTTGGAGATTTCGATTATTTCCAATTTATCCATTGTTATAAGCGGTCGTAAGATTGGTGTACTTGTTACATCATTTATTGCAACCATACTTTCTAATGTTTGACTCGCTACTTGTCCAAGGCTTTCACCAGTTATTAAAGCTAGAGCCTGCTGCTTTTCTCTCAATATATCAGCAATTTTTAGCATCATTCTTCTAGTTGACGTCATTGTGTAATTTTCCGGTACTTGTGCTTGAATTTTTTCTTGAATAGCTGTAAATGGAACAATATGCAATTTGATACTTCCACCGAATACCGTTAATTCCTTTGTTAAATCGATTACTTTTTGCTTTGCACGCTCACTCGTATATGGAGGGCTAAAAAAGTGGATAACCTCTAATTCTACCCCTCTTTTTAACGATAAATATCCTGCTACAGGACTATCGATTCCTCCAGATAATAAAAGCATCCCTTTTCCACTAGAACCAACCGGTAGCCCACCAGCACCTTTGTAATCATAACAAGTAAGATAGGTTGCTTCTTTTCGAACCTCAACTCGAAGATTGATCGTTGGATTTTTTACATCTACAGTCAAATCCTCGGTATTGATTAAAATATGACTTCCGATTTGGTAATTCAATTCATTTGTATCAAGCGGAAATTGCTTATTTGCACGTTTAGCTGTAACCTTAAACGTATCATGACGTTGATAGAGACTTTTGATTGCTTCTAATGCCTTTTCCTTGATAATATTGATATCACTTTCACATTTAATAGCAAGACTAAACGATTGAATTCCAAAGACATATTGGAGTCTTTCGATAATTTCTTCATGACGTTCATTATTAAGGTGAAGATAAAGTCTATCACGTGTCCCTTCATAATCTAACCCTGGGAAATCTGCTAGAACTTCTTTTATATTTCTTTTTAAACGGTCAACAAAGATACGACGATTTCTTCCTTTTGTAGATATTTCTCCGTATCTTATTAAAATGTGATCAAAATTCATATTTTTACCTCATTACTTTTGATAATTTTATAATTCCTTCTGAAAGTCTTTCGATAAACGGAGCTATTATTTCCTTCGATTGCTCAAATGAAAGACTAACCCTTATAGAGCTTGTAGCAATGTCTTGAGACTTGTTCATCGCTACAAGCGTATGACTAATTGATTTTCTACGCGATGAACAAGCAGATGTTGTTGAAACAAATATATTATGTTCCGCTAAATAATGGACTAACACTTCAGCTTTAACTTTCGGCACCGAAAAATTAATAATATGCGGTGCTACCTGTTCAAATGGTGTGTTGACAATAACACCATCCATCTTTATTAATTCCCTCATCAACCTAGTCTGAATCTCTTTTAAAGTAGATTGTTTTTCTTTGAATTGCTCCATCGACATTCTTAATGCCTTTGCAAGGGCAATATTCCCTGCGAGACTTTCTGTCCCTGAACGCAGCTGCAACTCCTGAGAACCACCAGTAAATATCGGTAAAAGTTGGACACCTTTTCTTACAAATAATGCGCCCGTTCCATTTAACCCATGAAATTTATGTCCAGAAATTGTGCAAAGATCAATATTCGCCCGTTTAAAGTCAAGCGGCACCTTCGCTACTCCTTGAACATGATCAACATGAAACAGGATATTTGGATAAGCTCTTAAAAGCTCACCTATTTCATTTATTGGCTGGATTGTTCCAACCTCATTATTTACATGCATAATCGATACAAGAATTGTGTCATCCCGTAATTCTTGTTTTAACTTGTCACAAGTAACATATCCATGTTCATCTACCGGTAAATAGGTTACTTCAAATCCAAATACTTCTTCTAATTGCTTAAATGTTTCTAGTACAGAGGGGTGCTCGATAAGGGAAGTGATTAAATGTTTCCCATTATTCTTGTTTGCAAATGCTGCCCCTTTAATCGCAAGGTTGTTTCCTTCCGTTCCTCCAGATGTAAATACAATCTCTTGCTCGTCAACACCTAATAAATGTGCAACTTGTTTTCTCGTTTCAGTCAAAAGTGATTCTGCTTCACTTCCAAGTTTATGTAAGGAAGAAGGATTAGCAAAATAGTCCTTTGTCACTTGTGTAAATGTCGATATGACTTCAGGATATGGCATTGTAGTCGCACTATTATCTAAATACAACATTTTCGTTCCTCTTTCCAAATCAAAGTTAAAATTTCATCTGTCAATTTAAAAGTATATGCTAATTTGTAATCATACCATATCGTTATGTGAAAAGAAAAAGATAGCTACCTCGAACAAAATCAGTCTAAATTAAAGAAACAACATTAAAAAAATACAGGTATGTCTTAAATAAAAGTTCATTTCTTTTATCTTTAGGACATCCCTGTATAGTTGATCATTCACGTTTGATCATTTATTAAAATCTTAATTTTCTTTAATGCACCAGGCTCAACCTGTTCAAGTGCACTTGCAGCCATTTCTAAAGACTTGCCATATTCTGAATTTCGAAACAACATTTCGGCTTCAGAAAACGATGAGGAAAGCTGCCTATTACGACTTCTATACCTGTTACCATATTGGATGACTTGTTCCACGAGAAAGACTTGTTCAATAAGTTCCTCGGCAGTATTTTTAAATTCCTCCACCGTTTGTACCGTTTCCTCGAGTAATATATTTACTGTAGTCATGTTCAATGGAATTTCTTCTAATTTCTCAGTAACCTTTTGGACCTCACGCTTAGCCTTATCTATTAATTTAACGAAGTCTTCCGGTAAACCAGGAATATTGCTTTGCTGAACATTTCTAATCGTTTCTAGTAGGATTTGCTTTAAATGATTTAGACGCTCACGAGCCTCTAATTCGTCCTTCCTTAATGTTTGAAGCATTTCTCTATACTCATTATGTTCCTCAAACAGTTTATTAATTTGCTTTTCGATCTCTTCAAGCTCTTCTTTCATTATAGAATGTGCTACATGATCACTATCTAAACTTTGTTTAATATGTGCAAATTTCTTCTCTATTTGAGAAATCTGTTTTTCGATTAGTTTTTGCTTGTCTACTTCATTTTCAGAAAGCCGGTAACTTTGTTTTACTAATTCAGTTTCTTCTAATGTAGCCATTTTTTGTTCTGTTAATTTTGTTAATTTTTCATCGATAGTGCTTTTCTTTTGCTTTACAAATTGACTAGCTTCTACCTCTTTTTCAAGTAAATCATATATAGAATCGATTGCAATTTGCATTCCTTGAAGAGCCTCTGCAACTTCCTCTATCTCCGTTTCTTCAATTTGTTTACGGAATCCCTCTAATTGTTTTTTCATTCTCTCTATTTCTTGATCAACTTGGATATGTTCGAGAAAGTAACCATTTCCCACCATTTCTTTATAGCCATCTTCTAGCTCACTTAATAGATTAGGTTTTGTTATATTACAATCTGTTAAAAGCTTTGGTATTTCATTAACTTTTATTTGTAGAGCATCCAATTCTGATTTTAATCCTACTAATATTTTTCTTGCTGACAAATAATTTCCTTCATTTGTTTCTGAATCAAATTCCTTAAGAGAATCTGATATACCGGACAAAATTTGATCTAGCTTGTCATATGCTTTGCCAAATTGATGACTATGTGCCAATAACGTCTTTCTTAACTTTTTATATAATTCCTTTACTTCTTCACTTTCAACTTTATTTTTTTCTTCACTGGTAACTAGTTCATTAATTTCCTCAATAATTTTATCGATATTTTCATCTACAGTTATGAGAACATTTTCAATATGTTGAAGAACCTCTTTGGATTTTTTGAAACGATATTTATCAGCTAATTCCTCCGCTTCATAAAGAAGTTCCTCTACTTCTGGTAATTGGGTTGTAATGATTTCATCCCACTCACTTCTCCATTGTTCAAATAGTTCTTCAGCTTGACCAATCATTTTCAATTCTTTTACCTTGGATAATTCATCAATAATTGACCTGTTCATAATTTCGATTTTCCAAGCTTCTAATCGGTCCACATCTTTATAAATATTTCTTCGTAATATGTATCCAACACCAAACAATATACATAAAAGAAGGATAAGTCCAATAATAACTTCCATAATGAGCCCCCTCGTTGTTACACAAAATCGTCATGACAGGAAAAAAACTCCCCACTGATGAAAGTTTCAACATCATGCTGATAAGCGTTATCGTGTCTATTATTAAAGATCATTTCTATCTCATTTATCGACTATATTAAACACTTATTTACCGTTTCTACAAGTGTTCGTTTAAATCCGTAAAGTACTAATTCTATTAGTAGCTCCAATAGCCTCTATGTTTAATGAAGTTCGTCTAATAACTATATTAAATAACTACTTTGATTTAATATAGTTTCGGATCCATTCCGTTCTAAGAGATATGTACAATTTTTTAATGTTATTTCAATGTATTTATGATACCATGTAAACGACAATTTTTGACCAGAAATTTAATTTTTTTTGCATAATTTGTCCTACAAACTGGGAGAATTTTATTTTTTTTATTTATTTGAGAGCCTCTTCATTTGGAAATTTGATTTATCTAAGGTTTTAATCTATTTTTGCTGAAGGAGGAAACAAAGTATGAAGAAAGATGGGCATGTACACACTCCTTATTGTCCGCACGGTACAACTGATTCACTAGAGGCATACATTGAACAAGCAATTCAACTACATATTGATTCCATCACCTTTACGGAGCATGCACCTTTGCCAAATACGTTTCACGATCCAACCCCTAATCAAGATAGTGCAATTGAACTAGAAACAATGGAAGAATATATTGAAAAAATACAATTGTTAAAGAAAGCTTATAAAAAAGAAATAACCATTAATCTTGGTTTAGAAGTTGATTATATTAAAGAGTATGAAGAGGAAACAATGTCATTTTTAAACACATACGGAAAATATTTAGATGATAGCATCCTCTCAGTACATTTTTTAAAGCTCCAAGACAAATATTATTGTATGGACTTTGATGAGCACACATTTAAACATATGATTGACCAGGTTGGATCATTGGAAAAATTACACCATATTTATTATCAAGAGGTTCTTCACTCAATACAAAGTGACTTAGGGGAGTATAAACCTAAACGTATTGGTCATATTACATTGGCTAATAAATTTCAAAAGCTATTTCCTGTTACATTTTCAGTTGATCAATACATCCAAACTATTTTATTTGAAATAAAAAACAGAGGATATGAATTAGATTATAATGTCGCAGGATTGAGAAAAGAGTTTTGTGGGGAAACCTATCCAGGATCAGCTGTTGCTAAAATGGCACAAGAACAAAAAATCCCTTTAATCTATGGCTCTGATGCCCACAGCGCAAGGGATGTCGGAAAGAATTATACCTGTTATCAGCAATTAACGAACGGCAATTAGCTTCCCTTCAACCATTTTTGTCTGATTATCTATAAGCAATGAATTCAGCCAATTTTTTAACTCTTTATAGTATTGATGTACAAAGTAAGTTTCATGAGGCTGTATATACAAAACTTCACTCATATATTGCGGTTGTAAATAAGGCATATGCAAAAGACTTCTTAATTGAATAATGATATGTGGGATAAACCCTTTACGAAATATCCCCTCTTCAATTCCTTGTTCGAGAACCGCTTGTAGATAATATTTTTCTTTCATTAAATATGTGGTCATTACTTCACGTATAAGGACTGAATCCAATGTGACTTCCCGGTAGACCAATCGTGAAAGTTGACGATTCGCATGCTGGTAATTTAATATATCTAGTACCATTTTATTTAATATAACGTGAGCGTTTTTGTATGTTAATTGTGCATAGTTATCTTCAATTACTTGAATATACTCTTCATAATATTGTGACACTAAATATTCAAGCAACCCACCTTTCCCTTTAAAATAATAGGAGATATGCGCAATATTCACATTTGCCCGACTTGCAATTTCCCTCACAGATGTTCCTGTAAATCCTTTTGAATGGAATAAATAAATGGCTGCCTGTAAGATTTTTTGTTTAGTTTCACTTAATGGTTGTTGAGTCATTTGATTCACCACCCTCTCTTTTCTCTTAATTTCCACGATTATTGATGAATTCCTTCATTAATCGCTCGACAATGTTCTGGTGGATGTTGTTAGATTTTAACTAAAGGTAGGTAATTGCAATGTTTCATGTCGAAAATTATAAAGGTAGTAGAAATGAACAGTATAAATTAGTGATAAATCAATTAAAGGCTTTACTAGAGGGTGAAAAAGACACAATCGCGAACCTAGCAAATGCATCGGCATTATTGAACCAATTTTTATCAGATGTAAACTGGGTTGGATTTTACCTTTTAAAAGAGGATGAGCTCGTTCTTGGACCATTTCAAGGAATGCCGGCATGTGTAAGAATTCCTATTGGTAAAGGTGTTTGTGGAACAGCAGTAAAAAACAAACAAACACTACGCGTCGAAGATGTTCATCAATTCCCTGGCCATATTGCCTGTGATGCAGCTTCAAATTCTGAAATTGTTATCCCATTAATCGTAAATGAAAATGTAGTTGGTGTATTGGATATTGATAGCCCACTTAAAAATCGCTTTGATGAGACGGACGAAGTATTCTTAGAGGAATTTGTAGCTACACTTGTAAACTATATTAATGCTGAGTAAAACTCTTAAAACAGAACTGCCCCGTAAATATTAGTTACAAACTAACATTTACGGGGTTTTTATTATGGCTATATACAGTAGGATACCGAATTTAGATCCTAGACTTAAAAATATTTGTCTAGCTTTATTAGAGCAGATTAAACAAGTTATTTTTTATGCTTGTATAATCACTTGATTCTTACCTTTGTTTTTTGCTAGATAAAGCGCTTGATCAGCCTTACTAAATAACTGATTGTAATTGATATGATTTTTCGCATCCCAGTAGGACACTCCACAAGAGAGCGTAACCATCGGTTCCGTATTCTCTCTCACCCGTTCTACAATTCTTTTAGCAATAGCAACACCTGTTTCTAACTCTACCTGTGGCAAATATAAAGAAAGCTCTTCCCCACCCCATCGAGCTCCGATATCTTTTTCGCGAATATTACTTTTTATAATCTTTGCGACCTGCACAAGAATTTTATCACCAATTTGATGACCATATGTATCGTTAATCTTTTTAAAATCATCAATATCAAAAAGGATATAGGTACCTTTCCGATCATTTTTCATTGAGTTCTCAATACATTCATTCATATATTTACGTGAGTACAATTGTGTTAAATGATCGGTCTTTACTAATGTTTCTAATTCTTCTCTTAATAATGAATTCGTTAAAGCTAAAGTCGAATGATGTATTAAAGATTGAAGTAATTTAAACATATCAAAAGTAAAATGATAAGGTCTTTTATGTAGCACTAAGGCAAACCCCTTTAAACTATCACTTTGGACCATAGGAACAGCCATTACAGATGGGAACATGGCATTTTCGATATACGCTGTAAAATCTCCAATAAATATTCCTTCAAGATCCTTCTCTATCTTCTCACGAACATATCGAATATATTCCGTTACCATCTCTGTTTCAAAAAAGCGTGTACTACCTGGCAAAATTTGAAGTGACCCATCTTGCTGAAAATAGAAAAAGCCAACTTCATTTGCATCAAATGAATCGGTAATACGCGATGACATATAAGTCATATTATCTGTTAATCTCAAGTTTTTATTTAGTTGGTGTGATGTTTCATTAATAAGCTGTAAATCCTTTATCAGCCTTTTAGACTGCTCATATAATTGGGCATTTTCTAATGCATTACCTGCTGCAGTTGATAGTAAGGTAATAAAATTTCGATTTTCATATGTCAAGTCAATCCCTTGATTTGCAACGACTTGTAATACGCCATAAACACCTTGCTTCCCTTTTAAAGGAGTATAAAAAACTGTTTCTTGTGCTTGTTGGTTGCTTGATAGCTGAGATTTCCCCGTCACAAAGGCTTCCATTGCCTTCTCATTACCAGTCTGTTCGTCAAATTCAAGACTTTTAATTGGTAATTCCGAATGGTTTTCATTATCATGCGATAAAAACAAATAAAAAAGATAATGCTCATACATTCCTTGCAATGTAGTAATTAGCTCAACTAAAACATCATCTCTGTTCATAAAAGAATGGAATTTTTCTGTTAAACGATATAGTTGTTTATATTTATGTTCTTTTTGAGATGCTTGATAAATCATTAACGCGTTGATATAAAAAGAGGAACAAGCTTGTACAATTTCATCTAAAGTGGAGCGATGAAAACGATCGTCTATTTCATTAATTAGAAGTAAGCCATGCAATTTATCTTCATGTATGAATGGAAAGATGATATCTTTCTCAACTTTATAACATTTACCATATTGTAATTTTGGTAATGCCTCTATCAAAATTTCATTATCGTTCGTATGTGGTATAAAACTATCCAATTGCTTATTGTAAAAATAAAAAGCTGCATGCCTCACATACAGTTGCGTTTTTATTACACCTATCAAAATATCTACAATGTCATTTATTGAATGTTGAAGGTGGTGTGAATTTAAGCTTTCAAAAAAGCTAATTTTAACCGCCTTTACAACTGATTGATCATCCATTAATTTTCACCCACATAATCGAATTACAAAATAAGACAATATTTTATTCCATTATATCATAAATCATCTCCCTAAATATTGTCGATGATAAGTTTCATTACAAACAGAATTAAATAGCAATTGATTTTTTATACATTTGCTATGATAAAGCTGATTGTTGATCCTATCACTTTGTTGAGTGGGTGTGTAAGACTCCTAAAAGAAGTGTTTTCAAAGAGAGACTATTATAGGGAATTGAGCCAAGGTTGAACAATGGCCATCCGGAAAATAAACAACCAAGATTAATAGCATCTATACATCAAAAATCGTTTAGCAACACTAGAATTAAATTTAATTGTGTAAAGGTTCTTGACTTTATATACATAAAACAATATAATATTCGTTGTGTATAAAATATGCAGCCTATTGATGTAACTGTTTTGATTTCATTTTGTTCCCCTATCTTTATAGGAGGTGTATCGAGTAACTCTATGCTGCTGGAGCGAGGATGCATGAAAACAAAATGTGCAAAGCATGTGTAATCAGTTTGGTTTTTATTTTATGCAAAATAAAAACATAAAGGAGGAGTTCGCATGGCTCGTTATACAGGCTCTAGCTGGAAACTCTCTCGTCGTTTAGGTATTTCATTAAGTGGTACAGGTAAAGAATTAGAAAAGCGTCCATACGCTCCAGGACAACATGGTCCAGGACAACGCAAAAAATTATCAGAATATGGTTTACAATTACAAGAGAAGCAAAAGCTTCGTCATATGTATGGTGTAAATGAGCGCCAATTCCGTAACCTATTTGATAAAGCTGGTAAAATGGCAGGTATCCATGGTGAAAACTTCATGATCCTTCTTGACTCTCGTCTTGATAACATTGTTTACCGTTTAGGTTTAGCACGTACTCGTCGTCAAGCTCGTCAATTAGTTAACCATGGTCATATTCTTGTTGATGGTTCACGTGTTGATATCCCATCATACCAAGTGAAACCAGGTCAAACAATTTCTTTACGTGAAAAATCACGTAACCTTGATATTGTAAAAGAAGCTATCGAAGTAAACAGCTTCGTACCTGATTACCTAACTTTCGACGCAGATAAATTAGAAGGTACATTCACTCGTTTACCAGAACGTTCTGAATTACCAGCAGAAATTAACGAAGCACTTATCGTTGAGTTCTACTCTCGTTAATCTTAGCTATTTAAAAAAGCTCAAGGTCTTGTTTATACAAAACCTTGAGCTTTTTTCGCTCCATATATTGTCACTACTCATCTATTCTTATTTTCATTTCAATCAAATAGTCATCCTGCGAAATTGGTCCATAATGAATCGGTGTAAAAACCTCATAAATGCTTCCAATTACTTGGAGATGATGACTATTTATATAATCTAATAATTTTTTAAGGTTATCAAAGTATTTTTCTGGTGAAAACCTATCTGAGATGCATACATATTTTCCTGCTGGAATTTTTGTCTGCATAATATTTGGTGATAACAATGAAATATCTCTATGCTTCATAACCGGCATAAAAATATAGCTATATGAGATTTCATCTTCATCTTTATATGATTGAAAAGGAATAATCGCGCCATAGCTATTATTCCATTCGCCTACCTCATTCTCGACTGCATTCTTCAATTCACTATAAGAGGCATTTAAAATGTCAACAGGAGTTAAATGCCTTGCTTGAGTTTGTAAAATTAGTACCTCTTCCTCATATTGAATTGTCACTTCTCCAAACATTGAGTCATTTAGCTGCTTTTCCATCCGTACTTTAACATTAGCAAGAACCTGTTTTATATCTATTAATTTCTTCAATCTTTTTTCTATAATCCGTTCTTGCTCGTTTAAGAAATCTAACAGATCCTCCGTCTTTAAACGTTGCGCCTTTTTTATATCCTCTAGTGAAGTCCCAATATGTTTAAGTGATTTTATAATATCTAAATGATATAGTTGAGAATCACGATAATAACGATAATTTGTATTTGGGTCAGTATATGCTGGTTTGAATAAGCCTATTTTGTCGTAATATCTAAGTGTTTGTACAGATATATTTGCAAGCTTTGCTACTTCCCCAATTGAATATAACGTTTCTTCCATAGCTATTTCTTCCTCAGTCATTTAATCGTCTTATTTTGCATTATTGAAAGAAGGTGCTTTATACTTATCAGCTCCCTTTTGCCCTTTCCATGAAAATGAAATTCCTACACCGACAGCTAAGAGGACTGTTGCAAAGTAAAACGGATAGTTTAAGTCAACATCAAATAAAATCCCTCCGATTATTGGCCCCAAAACATTTCCAATACTTGTAAACATTGAATTCATACCACCAACAAAGCCCTGCTCATTACCAGCAATTTTTGATAAATAGGATGTAATAGCTGGTCTCATTAAATCAAACCCAACAAATACGATAACTGTTACAAAAAGGATCGTGAAATATGAATGGACTACTGTCATCAGGAAGACTAATACGCTAGAAAAAATTAGGCTATAACGTACTAAACGTATTTCCCCAAGTAAATTCGTTAAACGATCGAAAAGTAAAACTTGCGAAATCGTTCCAACAATTGCCCCTCCAGTAATAATTATCGCTATATCCTTTGGAGAAAAGCTAAATTTATGATCGACAAATAGTGAAAATAAAGATTCAAATGCCGCTAAGCCAAATGCAGAAATAAATATAATTACGAAAGCAATCATATATTTTGATTCTAAAATACGTTTAAATCCGGTGATACGCTCTTGTGCATCCTCTTCATGATTTCGTTCTGGTTCCCGAAGCATGAAAATTGAAAAGAACGCCGCGAATAAAGCTAAAATTGATGCAGAATAAAATGGTATCCGATGTCCAAGCTCTGCTAAAAAACCTCCAATCCCTGGCCCAATAATAAAACCAGTTGAAATGGCAGCCGACATATATCCTAGCGCTTTAGGTCTAGTTTCGGAATTTGTAATATCTGCAATAAATGCTGTAACAGCTGGCATAATAAATGCTGCACTAAATCCACCTAACACCCTTGATATAAAAAGAATCTCGATTGATTCACCAATAGCAAATAAAAACTCTGATAAACTAAAAATAAGTAATCCGAGTGTAATCATTTTTTTTCTTCCAAAATCATCAACCCACCTGCCTGCTATCGGTGAGATAAGTAATTGGGCTATTGCAAATGCAGCAACTAAATATCCGACAATTGCCCCTGTTAAATTTAGTTCATTCATGATTGTTGGCATAACTGGTATGACAAGGCCAATACCTAAAAATGCAATAAATAAATTTGTTAATAATATAGCCAATGTCACTTTCTGCTTTTTCATCCTTATTCTCCTTATACTGTTAAAAATATTCTTCTAGATTCAATATAAACCCTATAGTAGCTATAGAGTCAACATTTTAGTATCTAAGTCAAATCAATCATGAATGGAAATTTAGAATTCCCCCTAATGTGCCTTTAAATAAAAAAGGCCGACATTCACGTACATACACTATACGATAAATGTCGGCCTTTATATATTCTTTCGTGTTTACCTTATTTTATTACATTATACATAGCGAATAAGAAAATATTTTTTCTTTCCTCTACGAATAACTGTAAATTGCCCGCCAATTTTGTCTTCAGTTGAGATGATTTTTTCTAGATCTTGAACTCTTTCCCCATTAATATAAATTGCGCCATTTGAAATATCCTCGCGAGCTTGTCGTTTTGATGGAGAAATTTTTGCTTGAATAAGCAAGTCAATTAAGCCAATTTCCGCCTCTTCAACTTTTGTTGAAGGTACATCCTTGAATCCCTCTAATATTTCATCTGCTGTTAACTGTTTTATATCACCGCTAAATAGCGCAGCAGAGATTTTTACCGCCCGTTCTAAAGCATCTTCCCCATGAACAAGCTTTGTCATTTCTTCTGCAAGCGCCTTTTGTGCCAAGCGTTTTTCAGGTGCCTGCTTAACCTCTTCTTCCAACTGTTCAATTTCTTGTTTAGATAGGAATGTAAAGTACTTTAAGTATTTAATGACATCACGATCATCAGTGTTAATCCAAAATTGGTAAAATTCATATGGAGATGTCTTTTCTGCATCTAACCAAATTGCCCCACCTTCAGTTTTACCGAATTTTGTACCATCTGCCTTCGTAACTAACGGAATTGTTAAACCAAATGCTTTTGCATTTTCCTCTGTTTTACGGATTAATTCTAAACCAGAAGTTATATTCCCCCATTGATCACTACCACCAATCTGCAGCTTACAATTATTGTTTTGGTATAGCTTTAGGAAATCATATGATTGTAAAATCATATAGCTAAATTCTGTAAATGAAATACCTGATTCAATTCGTGTCTTCACTGAATCTTTAGCAAGCATATAATTAATGCCAAAGTTTTTACCAACATCACGTAAGAAGGAAATAACATCAAGACTGCCTATCCAATTGTAATTATTTTCAATTATCGCTGGATTTTCCTTTGCATCAAAGTCCAAAAATCTTGAAAGCTGACCTTTAATTCGATCTGACCAATCTTGGACGATATCAGTCGTATTTAATGTTCGCTCAGCTTTTTTGCCACTTGGATCACCAATTAAACCAGTCGCTCCACCTACAAGCGCGATTGGATGATGTCCATTTAATTGAAACCGCTTAAGAGTTAATATTGGTAATAAGTGACCAATATGAAGACTATCTGCTGTCGGATCAAATCCAGCATAGAGATTAATTTTCTCTTTTTCTAAAAGCTCTGTTAATCCTTCTTCATCTGTAACCTGATTTACTAAGCCTCTAAATTGTAAATCTTTTAATAGTTCACTCATGTTCTTATCTCCTTTTTAGCTATTTTATTTTGAATTGTATAGACTAAAACGCAAAAAAGCCCCTTCATTACTGAAGGGGCGAAAAATCGCGGTACCACCCTACTTAGGATCTTACTATCAAAATCCTCACTCGGTTATATAACGGTTTACCCGTCTTTTTCTAATCAGATAAAATCCTTTCAAAAAAGCAGCTCATGGACGTAATTCATGAAAAGCCTGTATGCTGATTTCCACCAACCATCAGCTCTCTATAATAGGGAGACCTTCACTACTTAAACCAATCTTAGCAATTTCCTATGTAGTTTTAATAAATGAAATTTAACCATATTGCTCATTAAATGTCAAATACAAAAGCGAGTTATGAACAAAAGCATACAATTATTTCTATTTCCTATGGTATAATAGGAAACGATTCAGGGGGGATAGCATATGGAAAAAAAGGAAACCAAGCTGAGGCGCTACTCTCCTTTTAACAAAGATATATCAAAAAGATTAGGTATTGTCTATCAAGTTGTTAGTAATCTTATTTTATTATTTATCGTTATTGGCCTAATTGGTATATGCTTTGCTGGAGGAGTAGGGGCTGGCTATTTTGCCTCATTAGTTAAGGACGAACCAATTCGTTCATATCAAGTAATGAAAAATGAAATATACAATTATGAGGAATCGTCAGATGTATACTTCGCGAACAATGTTTATCTCGGTAAACTCAATTCAGACATTGAACGTGAGGAAGTACAACTAAAAGATATTTCTAAACATTTAATTAATGCCGTTATTGCTACTGAAGATGAACTCTTTTATGAGCATGACGGGGTCGTTCCGAAGGCAATTATGCGTGCGTTATTTCAGGAATTTACAAATGCATCAGTACAAACAGGTGGTAGTACCTTAACCCAGCAATTAATAAAAAATCAAATCTTAACAAGTGAAGTATCCTTTGATCGAAAAGCAAAGGAAATATTACTTGCATTAAGATTAGAAAAGTTTTTTGAAAAAGATGAAATACTTGAAGCTTATTTAAACGTGACTGATTTTGGCCGTAATTCAAACGGAAGAAATATTGCAGGTGTTCAAGCTGCTGCCAAAGGTATTTTCGGTGTTAATGCAAAGGATTTAAATCTTGCTCAATCCGCATTCATAGCTGGGTTACCACAAAGTCCATTTCGTTATACGCCATTTTCAAATGATGGTGGTAAAGTAAAAGAAGATCTTGAGCCAGGTATTAACCGAATGAAAACGGTTTTAAGCCGAATGTATACAGGGGGATTTATTACAGAGAAAGAATATAATGAAGCTCTCAAATACGATATTCGTGCTAACTTAACAGATAAAAAGCCTTTACCAGTTGATACCTATCCATATCTTACGTATGAAATTGAGGATCGTGCAAAGGAAATTATTTTAGTCAAACTTGCAGAGGAAGATGGTTATACAGAAGATGATTTACAAAAGGATGAAAAGCTTTATAACCAATACAAAACACTCGCAGACAATGATATTCGACATAATGGATATAAAATTCATACAACGATAAATAAAGACATTTATGATAAAATGCAAAAGGTCGTTGCCGACTACGAATATTATGGAAGTGATCGAACAGTTGAAAAAGAGGACCCTGATACAGGTGAAACAATTACTGTTAAAGAGCCTGTTGAGGTTGGTGGAATGTTAATTGAAAACAAATCCGGAAAAATCATCAGCTTTGTTGGTGGCCGTGATTATGACCGAGAAGCATTAAATCATGCAACAAAGGCAAAACGTGCTAATGGTTCGACGATGAAACCATTACTTGTCTATGCACCTGCAATGGAATTAGGTAAGATACAGCCAGGTTCAATTATTGCTGATACACCATATACAGTAAATATTCCAGGAAATAAACCATACAGACCGGGTAACTATGGTGATGGTTATCATGGGTTAACAAGTATTCGAAATGCCTTAAAGCATTCTTATAATATTCCTGCTGTAAAAACTTATATGAGTATAATAGACCAAAATCCATTATCATACCTTGAAAAAATGGGATTTACTAGTCTTCATAAGAATGATTACGGCGCACCTTCCCTAAGCTTAGGTGCCCTTACGACAGGTGTTACTATAGAAGAAAATGTTAATGCCTATACAACCTTTGCAAATAATGGGAAATTTATTGATGCATATATGATTGAGAAAATAGAAGATAGCAATGGAGAAATTATTTTTCAGCATGAAAAAACTGAAACAAATGTATTTACTCCGCAAACTTCATACTTAACGATCGATATGATGCGAGATGTTATTAAAAGTGGTACCGCTAGTTCACTAAATGGCTATCTATCATTTAATGCAGATTGGGCAGGTAAAACAGGTACTGGACAGGATTATAAGGATGCTTGGTTTGTCGCATCTAACCCAAATGTTACGTTTGGAACGTGGATTGGTTACGATACACCGAAACCTTTAGAGAAATCATATAAGGGCATGTCGTACAGTAATAGGAACATTCTTTTGTGGGCTAAGCTCATGAATGTAGCTCATGAGGTGGAGCCAGAGCTTGTTGCATCAAAAGAACGTTTCCAAATGCCTGATGGAATTGTTTCTCGTTCTTACTGTTCACTTACAGGTGATCTACCGTCATCCTTATGCAAAGACGCTGGTTTAGTAAAGACAGATTTATTTAATGCTAAGTATTTACCCAGTAAAGTAGATAATAGCCTTACCCAAAATAAATTTGTCTTTATGAACGGCAAGGCATATAAAGTACCAGGCTCTGCACCATCTGAATTTGTTCAGATGGGTGTAACGATTTCTAAAGATATCCTTAATAGATATGGGGTAGGCAGTGTTAATGAACTAAAAAACCTATTACCTAGCACTGTTAATTGGGGTAATCTTGTCATCATAGAGGATAATGTATTATCAGATAATGGGGCAAATCCTAACGCAGTTAGTGGTGTCCACATAAACGGTTCGAGAATTAGTTGGAATGCTAATGGGGAAAATGATATTATCGGCTACAGAGTCTATGCAGCTGCAAACAATTCAACTAATTTCACTAAAGTTGCTAGAGTACATGCATCTGATACATTAGGGGTAACTGTCGGAACGAAGCCTGCAGCATACTATATTGTAGCAGTCGATGTTGCTGGTCGAGAATCTTCACCATCAACTATTATTAAAGTTGGAAATTACTCAGAAGCTAAGGTGAATACGGAACCTCCGAAGGCTACTACAAAGGCTCCGGAAAATGATCCGGCTAAGGCTCCGGAAAATGATCCGGCTAAGGCTCCGGAAAACGATCCGGCTAAGGCTCCGGAAAACGATCCAGCTAAGGCTTCGAAAAACGCTCCGGCTAAAGCTCCGGAAAACGATCCAGCTAAGGTTCCAGAAAATAACGCTCCGACTAAGGCTCCGGAGAATAAACCTGATAACACTACAGAAAATCAAATAGCTAATGTTTCTTTAGTACAATAAAAAAAAGATCCCTTTCTGAGGGATCTTTTTTTCTCTATTTATGATAAATCTCATCAATAGTCTTGATGGACTTATCATATCGTTAATCTTCCATTGTCGATAAATCACCAGTCGGTAAATCAAGCTCCCATGCCTTAAGTACACGCCGCATAATTTTTCCACTTCGTGTCTTCGGTAGCTTATCACGAAATTCAATTTCACGAGGTGCAGCATGAGCGGCTAAACCTTTTTTTACAAAGGTCCGTATTTCCTCTTTCAATTCATCAGTTGCTTCATAACCTTCGCGAAGGGCAACAAATGCTTTAATAATTTCTCCTCGAACAGGATCTGGTTTACCAATTACTCCTGCCTCTGCAATTGCTGGATGTTCGATTAGTTTACTTTCGACCTCAAACGGACCAACTCGTTCACCTGATGTCATAATCACATCATCAATTCTTCCTTGGAACCAAAAATAACCATCTTCATCCATATATGCGGAGTCTCCTGATACGTACCATTCACCTGGCATAAAATATGATTCATATTTTTCTTTGTTATTCCAGATTGTGTACATCATTGATGGCCAGCCTTTTTTTATGGCTAAATTCCCCATACGATATGGTGGCAAAATATTTCCTTGATCATCAACAATTGCTGCTTCAACTCCTGGAATGGGTTTTCCCATTGAACCTGGCTTTATCTCCATACAAGGATAGTTACAAATCAACTGTGCACCAGTTTCTGTCATCCACCATGTATCATGAATTCGTTTATCAAATACTTTTACTCCCCATCTTACCACCTCAGGGTTTAACGGTTCTCCAACACTTAAGATATGTCTAAGTGAGCTTAAATCAAATTGCTTTACAAGCTCATCACCTGCACCCATTAACATTCGAAATGCAGTAGGTGCACTATACCACACCGTAACACCGAAATCTTCTATCGTTTGATACCAGGTTTCGGGACTAAACCGTCCACCAACAATAACATTTGAGGCACCAGATAACCATGGGCCAAAAATACCGTAAACTGTTCCGGTAACCCAGCCTGGATCAGCTGTACACCAATAGACATCATCTTCTTTTATATCTAGAACCCATTGTGCAGTTTGATAGTGTTGTACAATGGCTTGATGAACATGAAGTACTCCTTTTGGTTTACCAGTTGAACCTGATGTGTAATGTAAAAGAAGACCATCTGTTTTTTCAACCCAAACAATATCAAGCGTTTTACTTGCTTTTTCCATTTCCGTTAAGAAATCAATATGTTTTGTCGTATCAACATCACTTCCAACAACAACAACATGCTGTAATGCAGGAAGTTCATTTACCGGAATTCTGTTTAATAATTCTGGAGTAGTAACAATCACTTTCGCTTCACTATCTTCTAATCGATCTTTGACAGCACCTTCCATAAATGCCTCAAATAATGGTCCAACTATTGCACCTAGCTTTATAGCTCCTAGTACAACAAAATATAATTCAGGTGTTCTAGGCATAAAGACAAAAAGGCGATCACCTTTTTGAACGTCCGCTGTAGTTTTTAATACATTTGCTGCTTTGTTGGAGAGATCTTTCATTTCTCTAAACGTATATTTCTCATTGCGATTCGGATCACGGTAATAAAGGGCAATTTTATTTTTTCGGAATGTTTCAGTATGTTTATCAATCGCTTCGTAAGCTGCGTTTAGTTTACCAGTTTCATACCATGTAAAATTCTTTTCAGCTATCTCCCAATTAAACGATGCGTATACCTCGTCATAGTTTGTTAAATTATGATTCCCCTTTGTTGATGGCAACGCTTCCAATTTCATATAAAACTCCCCCTTATGTAAGAATTTACACTATAATTATAGTACAATATTTCATTTTTCACAATTTTTTAAAAAATATTTGAAGTTAATTGTGATGTAATCGCTTTATTTAGTGAGTATTCCTGTATAATGGATGTAACATTTAAACGGCATTAAAAATGCAAATCTATGAACCTATTATTCGCAGAAAAAGGCGGTGAGCAACTTGCACCATATTAAAACATACAATGCAAAAGAATTAAAAACACCGAAGTCAACAATCTTAATTGAGGGACCTATTTCAGCACAAACTTTAGCGGGCTATCACTTTCATGAAGGTCTAGTTGCATTTAGACAACCAAAACAACAGCAACAAGCTTTAGTTGAAATTGCTGATTTACCAGAGGGCAGGATCATTATTGCTCGAATAAATGAAACAGTCATTGGTTATGTTACATACCTTTATCCGGATCCATTAGAAAGATGGTCTGAAGGAAATATGGAGGATTTAATAGAATTAGGAGCAATTGAAGTAGCCCCAGAATATCGTGGTTATTCTATTGGAAAAAATCTACTAAAGATTTCTATGATGGATGACTTTATGGAAGATTATATCATTATCACGACTGAATACTATTGGCATTGGGATTTAAAAGGCTCTGGGCTAAATGTGTGGGAATACCGTAAAGTAATGGAAAAAATGATGAATGCTGGTGGCTTGCAATGGTACGCTACTGACGACCCAGAAATAAGCTCACACCCAGCTAATTGTCTTATGGCACGAATCGGAAAGCGTGTAAAACCTGAATCAATTGAAAAATTTGACCGTCTTCGTTTTAAAAATCGATTTATGTATTAAGCAAATTGCAAAACTTTGTGTACTCTAAAGTTAGGAGGCAACAAGATGCTTGTAAAACAAATCATGAAAAAAGACATCATTACGTTAAGCTCGAAACATTCAATTAGAGATGCATTAATAACGATGAAGCAAAACTCAATTCGGCATATTCCAATTGTAAAGGAAGAGGATATTTTAATCGGCATTATAACTGAACGTGATGTAAAAGATGCAAGTCCTTCCATCTTTCAATTAGAACTAAAGGAAGATTTTTTGAATAAATCGATAGATACCATTATGTCGACAAATTTAATTACAGGTCACCCACTAGACTTTGTTGAAGAAATTGCAGCCATCTTAATTGAACATAAAATTGGTTGTCTACCTATCCTACAAAATAAAAAACTAGTAGGCATCATTACAAAATCAGATTTACTTCATACATTTGTTAAATTAACTGGTGCCGACCAACCAGCATCACATATAGAGGTTAGAGTACCAAATAGAGCAGGACAACTTGCGAAAGTATCTTCTATTTTTCAAAATCATAGTATAAATATATCAAGTGTCCTCGTTTATCCAGATATCGATGATCAATATAAAATTCTCGTCTTTCGGATTCAAACGATCAATGTAAATGTCATTTTAAAGGAATTAATGAATGAGGGGTATCATGTTTTATTTCCTAACGTAATGGGGAATGACATATGAAGGAAAGAGATACCGTATTTATATACTCACCTCAATTTCAGCAGTATAAATTTCACCAAGCACATCCCTTTAATCAACTAAGAGTGAAACTAACCTATGACTTATTAACTGAAATGAAAGCGATTAAACCATCAGATGTCGTCAGTCCTAGAGCAGCAACAAAAGAGGAATTATCCTTAATCCATGATAAAAAATATATAGAAGCTGTAGAATTAGCAGGAAATGGTCAACTTGATAACGAAAAGGCGCTTAATTTTGGAATTGGAACTGAAGACACACCGATCTTCCCAAACATGCATGAGGCGAGCTCTCTTCTTGTAGGTGGAACATTAACTGCTGTTGACTATGTTATGGAGGGAAAAGCAAACCACGCAGCAAATTTCGGAGGAGGACTTCATCATGGGTTTCGTGGCAAAGCCTCTGGTTTTTGTATATATAATGATAGCTCTGTCGCGATAAAATATATTCAGAAAAAATACGATGCAAAGGTATTATATATCGATACAGATGCTCACCATGGTGATGGTGTTCAATGGGCTTTTTATGATGACCCTACCGTTTGTACACTCTCAATCCATGAAACCGGCAGATACTTGTTTCCTGGAACAGGCAATGTTACAGAACGGGGCTCTGGGAAAGGTTATGGATTTTCTTTTAATATCCCATTAGATGCGTTTACAGAAGATGAATCATGGCTTAATGCATATAGACAATCCATTACAGAAGTAGCAAATTATTTTAAGCCTGATGTTATTATCACCCAGAATGGAACTGATGCTCATTATTATGACCCACTTACACATCTATCTGCATCGATGGCCATTTATCACGAAATTCCTAAATTAGCCCATGAAATTGCTCATACATATTGTGATGGTAGATGGATCGCTGTTGGTGGAGGAGGATACGATATTTGGCGTGTTGTACCAAGAGCATGGGGCTTAGTATGGTTAGAAATGAATAACATACCTATACCGGAAAGTTTGCCATTAGCTTGGCTAAATAAGTGGCAGCAAAAATCCCCTGTTCCGCTTCCGACAAGCTGGTACGACGCTAAAGATCTTTATGAACCAATCCCTAGAAAGTTAGAAATTGAAGAAAAAAACGCCATCACTGTTTCAAAGGCATTATACCCAATTAGACCAAATGATACGAACTAACCAATTTTGCCGTTTTCGTATTGGGGACTGACCCCAATTGCAAGAAAAAAACGAGCTAACTCATGTTAGCTCGCTCTTGTTTTTACTTAGTTGATTGGCGAATTTCAATGCGATGTGGAAGCTCGACATTATGCTCTTCGACTTCTTCCTTATTCATATATTTCGTTAATAAACGCATTGCAACCGCACCGATGTCATACGTTGGTTGAACAACAGTCGTAAGCTGTGGACGTACCATTGTAGCTAAACGAGTATTATCAAATCCAACAATTTCAAAATCATTTGGAATTGAGTAATTTCTGTCCTGTGCACCGTGGATAACTCCTAAAGCCATTTCATCAGTAGCAACGAAAATAGCTGTAGGCTTTTCTGATAACTCATCAATTTTTTCAAATGCTTCAATTCCTGAATCATACGTATAATCACCTTCGATAACGAGAGATTCATCAAAAGCGATGCCTGCTTCCTCTAATGCACGCTTATAACCAACTGTTTTCTTTACGCGGTTTACCGGTTCTTCTTCTGGTCCTTCAACATAGGCAATTCGCTTATGGCCCTTTTCAATTAGCATTGAAACAACATCATATGCCGCTTGTTCATAGTTAATATTAACAGAAGGTGTGGACTCAGACATATCCACTGAAGCCGCTAATACAATAGGTACAGGAGAACGTTTGAATTGTTCTACCAACTCTTCTGTTACATTTCCGCTCATGAATACAATACCATCTACCTGCTTTCCTAGCATTGTATTCAATAGATGTAGCTCTTTATCATGATTTTGATCAGAGTTACTTAAAATAATATTATATTTATACATCGTCGCTATATCTTCAATACCTCTAGCAAGCTCAGAGTAAAAAATACTAGAGATATCTGGAATGATAACCCCAACCGTTGTTGTCTTTTTACTAGCAAGTCCCCTTGCTACTGCATTTGGACGGTAACCTAATCTTTCAATAGCTTCTTGTACCTTTTTTCTAGTCGTTGGTTTTACATTTGGGTTACCATTTACTACACGTGAAACTGTTGCCATAGACACATTTGCCTCACGAGCAACGTCATATATTGTTACACTTGTCATTTTTTGAACACTCCTTCAAATTCCTAAAAACATTAATTAACATTTCTACAATAAGACATATGTATGTAGAATTTTGTTATCAACTGTCAAATCGCCTTATATAGACACGTTTTATGTAAATTAATCATACGATACTCTGAAAACGTCTGCAATGGATTTCAAAGATTTTTTCTTATTTTCACATATTATTCATTTTCCCTGCTAATAAGAAACGTAATACTATATTACCATTTTTACCTTAAATGATCATAATTATTAATAAAAATGTATAAAAAAATATATCGTTACTTGCAGTATTCTTCTAATTTGGAAAATTGATTCTTTTTTAACATTATTTATAAACATAAAAAAGAGGCTAACTATTCTATCAGTCAACAAAGTCCTGACTGCTAAGAATAATTAACCTCTATTTCTTCATTTATTAAGCGTTAACTTTTACTAAAGGTTTTAATTCAGAAATAAATTTATCAAATTGATCAAAATCCATTTGTTGAGCAGAATCAGACAATGCCACTGCAGGGTCAGGATGGACCTCAGCCATTACACCATCAGCACCAATAGCTAAAGCTGCTTTAGCTGTAGGAACTAATAAATCTCTTCTACCTGTTGAATGTGTAACATCTACAAATACAGGTAAGTGTGTTTCTTGTTTTAAAATTGGAACTGCAGAAATATCTAAAGTATTTCTTGTTGCACGTTCATACGTACGAATTCCACGTTCACAAAGAATAATTTGGTCATTTCCTTGAGAAATAATGTATTCAGCTGCATTGACAAATTCATCAATTGTAGCTGCTAATCCACGCTTTAATAATACCGGTTTGCGAACAGCACCTGCCGCTTTTAATAATTCAAAGTTTTGCATATTACGTGCACCGATTTGAATGATATCAACATAGTCAAGCGCTACTTCAATATCAGCCGGATTCACAATCTCACTAATAATAGCTAAGCCATATTCGTCTCCAACTTTTCTTAAAATCTTAAGTCCTTCAAGACCAAGACCTTGGAAATCATATGGACTTGTACGTGGCTTGAACGCACCCCCACGTAAAATCTTAATGCCCTGCTTAACAGCTTGCTCAGCAACTGCTGCAGTTTGCTCATAGCTTTCAACAGCACACGGACCAATAATAAATGATTGGCTTCCATCACCGATTCTTACACCGTTAACTTCAACAATTGTATCTTCAGGTTTTTTCTTTCGGGAAACTAATAAAGCTTTACTATGATCGTCTTCTTGTAGCTCTAAACCTGCTTTGAAGATTTCTTTAAAAATATGTTGTAATGTTGAATCCTCGAATGGACCATCATTAAATTCTTTAATGCTATTTAACATTTTACGCTCACGAACAGGGTCATAGCGATTAACGCCTTGTGCTACTTTAGCTTTTCCAATCTCTTGAACAACTCTTCCTCGCTCGTTAATTAGCTTTAATATTTGTAGATTAATCTCATCTGCTCTTTCTCTTAATGCTTCTAATTCTGCATTACTCATCTCGCTCATCCTTTCTGATTAAAAATATAGTCGAAACAATAACACACGATCAATGAAGATAATTAACAAATAGACGCTGTTATTATTGGATATATATTTCCTCTTGCGGCGTTCGCCTGTGGGTTCTCTCTTTAGCACACATCTCTAAGCAGAAGTCTCTCACATTCATTCATAAAAATATAGTGCTAAAAAATCTACATAAGCTTTAACATAGCCAACAAATAAGTAACGTAACGTCTAATATTCTTTATCAATCACAGAAAGTGTGGTACATTTTCTATAATTAGTAGTAATTATAAACGATAAAATAGTGATTGTCACCAAAAACTTTAACATTTAAACGCTTTTAAGCGATAAAGTAAAATTTAAGCATGACCAAATGGATTTCTAGCTCTATTTTATTACTCACTATTAAGCGAATACACTTTGTCTAGAATCATTTACAGGCGAAAATCACGACAAAAATAACTAAATAATCTACATAGATCTAATTGTTAATAAATTGAAACGATAATTGATTAAAGAAGGTGTACCATCATGGAAAATTCAGATTTAACATTTGCACTTGATATTGGAACTCGTTCCGTAGTAGGACTCATTTTGAAAGTCGAAAATGGATTCTATCATATTGTTGATACGGTTATTAAAGAACATGATAAACGCTCCATGCTAGATGGTCAAATACATGATGTGTTATCTGTTGCGAATGTTATCTCTTCAATTAAGGATGAATTGGAAAGCGTACATGGCCCACTCCACAAAGTTTGTGTCGCTGCTGCAGGTCGTGCCTTGAAAACGATACGAGCATCATCCGCTTTTGAAATTTCAGGTAAGCCGATGTTTCAAAAGGAGGATGTGCTGCAGCTTGAATTAATGGCTGTACAAGCTGCTCAAAAGCAAATCGCTGAAAAATTTGAAAATGAACGAGCACATCATTATGATTGTGTTGGCTATTCTGTACTTCAATACAAATTGGATGGCGAAGAAATCGGTAGTTTAATCGATCAACAGGGTGACGAAGTAGCTGTCGAAATAATCGCAACGTTTCTCCCGAAAGTTGTCGTAGAATCATTATTAGCTGCCTTAAACCGGGCAGATTTAGAAATGGAGGCTCTAACATTAGAGCCAATTGCAGCGATAAATGTTTTAATTCCCCCTTCTATGAGAAGATTAAATGTTGCTCTAGTTGATATTGGTGCAGGAACTTCGGATATTGCGATTACTGATTTAGGAACAATCATTTCGTATGGGATGGTTCCAATTGCTGGGGATGAAATTACAGAAGCAATATCTGATGAATTCCTTCTTGATTTCCCTAAGGCAGAGGAAGCAAAAAGGAAATTAACTACTAATAGTTCCATTACGATTACTGATATTTTAGGATTTGAAACTGACGTCTCAAGTGAGGAAGTTATTAAAAAAATTTCTCCGGCCATTGATAAACTAACAAGTTCAATCAAGGATGAAATATTACAGTTAAACAACGGAGCTTCGCCTAAGGCAGTCATGTTAGTTGGAGGTGGAAGCCTTACTCCTGAGCTTCCAAAGCGGTTAGCTACAAAGTTAGAATTACCAGAAAATCGTGTTGCTATTAGAGGAATAGATGCAATTTCCCATCTAAAATTGGCCGATCATGTTCAAAAAGGACCTGAATTGGTGACACCAATCGGAATTGCAGTTGCTTCAAAACAAAATCCAATCCAATATATTAGCGTAAAAGTAAACGAAAGATCTGTTAGACTCTTTCATATGAAAACATTAACAGTTGGTGACAGCATACTAGCCTCTGGGCTACAGCTCAATAAATTATTTGGTAAGCCAGGAATGGCCATTTTCATTGAAGCAAATGGAAAATCAATCACGATTCCAGGAGAGCATGGTTCACCACCAGTTATTAAGAAAAATAATGAAATAACCTCTCTTGACGATGAAATTAAACATGGAGACATGATACATATTGAGAAGGGTGAAAATGGAAAAACACCTTTTGTGACGTTAGGTTCTCTTTTTGATCATATTCAAGCAAAAACGGTTACAATAAATGGGATCACCCACACCGTAAATCCTATATATAAAATAAATGGAGAAGTTCAGACGAATCTAGAAACAAGATTAGTCGACAGAGATCGAGTTACATGTGAAATCCCTGAAACAATTGAGGAATTTTTACAATGTATAAACATGGGACATTTCGTTGCAAAAATGAAGCCTTTTTCTATTGAAATCGATGAAAAAATTGTCACGATCGAATCATTTTCTGCAAAGCTATATAAAAACGGTCTTGCGACATTAAAGGATGCAAAGCTTGAAAATGGTGATATTGTTTTTATAAACGAAACAATTGAGCCGACACTTAAGGAATTAATGAAAGAAACAAGCTTTACCCTTTCCCAATCAATCCCCATTATATTTAATGGTGAGCAAGTGACAATCGAAAAATCGATTACTGAATTTTACCGCAATGGTGAAAAGCTTGAAGACGATGCAATTATACATAACGGTGACAAATTAATTTCTAAGAAAAAAAGTGTGCAACCGTTTATTTTTCAAGATGTCTTTACAGTAGTAAATATCGAGTTACCTTCGTCAGGAACTAGCCAATTTATTTTGCAAAAAAATGGTCAGGAGACAAACTTTCAAGACCCAATTGCACCTGGTGATGAGCTAACAATTAAATGGTTATAGTATTTATAATATAAAGCTATTGTTCAAGGTTGTTGTTGATTTTTATGCAATTTGTTTATTGGAACGATATATGAGACTCCTACTCAGAGATGCGTGTCAATGGAAGCCCTAAAAGCAGGCACCAATTGCTAAAGGAGACTCTCGGTCTGTTCACGGAAATCAAAAACAAAGCTTAAAAGACCGTAAACAATCAAAACCACCAGTGAGAACTGGTGGTTTGCTCTGCGGCTAAAAGCCTTTGTTACTGACCAAACCCTAAAGGGCTTCTGAACGGTTCCCCACGTGTACTACTTCTACTGGCCAGACCTAAAAGGCCTTCAACTTACTTACTTTCTTTTCTTTTTCTTTAC
>NZ_JBQENT010000055.1:0-31759 GCF_052044855.1 Metabacillus sp. 22489 | reverse complement strand
ATGACTATGTTCACTGGTATAACTATATTAGAATCCATGGAACCCTAGATTATTTAAGTCCAATTGAATTCAAAATAAAACACCTTAAAAAAATTGTCTAGTTTAGTGTTGACGATCCAGTTAGAGGAAATAAACAGTAATATTGTAACATTAGTCGAACCTTTAGAATATGGATCAAGGGGATATCGTTATATTCCTATCGAAGCTATAAATTTTATACGAGTTCTTTGAATATGACCTAGTAGGACACCCCTTGTCTAAATAGGCTTCTGAAGCTAAGTAGATGAGGGGATCTCACATTATAAAGGTGAGGTAGTCAAGTATACTATAAAATCATTCCATTTGGATTGATTTTTTTTTGTAATACTTTCATCATGCTGTCGGACATTGTAAACAGAAAAATCTTTGTACAAAATCCTTCCCGTTTTTAATAAATTGTATAATACAGAAACGTCCTCATACAATCTCCCATCCTCAAACGAAATAACTGGAAATCCACCGATGCCCTTTAATTTATCTGTCCGATAAATTCTTGGTCCTAAAGGATGAGGATATGTAAATAATTCTGTATGTGAATCAATTTGTTTCCCTATACGTGACTTTTTATATTTTATTAAAGAAGGAGTGACTTCCTTCCATATTTTTAAATTTCCGTACAATACTGATACATCGTTTGGTAAAGAAAGCAATAGGTTTAAAAGAGTTGTAACAGCATCAGGATCAAGCCAATCGTCCCCGTCTACTTCTAATATGAAATCCGAGTTAATCTTTGGCAATATGGAATTTAGTGCTCTTGCCTTTCCACCATTTTCTTTATGAAGAAATGTAATATCATCCCTTTCAGTTGACCATTTTGCTAAGATATCATGTGTTCTGTCAGTTGAGCCATCATCGATTACATATATATGCTGGAATGGTTCATGTTGCAAAAGACATGATAAAAGTGCTGTTTCGATATACTTTTCCATATTATAAGTGGACATCATTACTGAGAGAGAAATTGGAGTATCTATTTTTTTCGTTTTTAAGGTAAATTTTTCGAGATACTTCCATTTATGCATATTTGCAGTATCTATTTTTTTCCTTAGTTGCCTTACTCCTTCGTAATGAGAAGATGCTTGTAAATTTTGGTTTAAAAGCCACGCTACAAAGCACGCTTCATTAAAAGGAACAAATTTAGAGGAGAGTAAAGGGTATTTTTTTAATAAAGAAGCACTGACTATAAATGGTCTTTTAATTGATAGGTTTCTAACAGTTATCTGGCTAGTCATGATAAATTTCTTCTCCTTGTAAGAAAGGGAGGAATGATATATTTCGGTTGTTAGGATTTCATCTGAATACATAAACATTATATAGTCAGAGGTACTAATATTAACAAATTGATTTATTTGTTCGCCAATATCTGTCATGACGATTACTCGACTATTTAAAGTCAAGGGAGTGCTTACATGAATCTTCTTGTAATGAAAGATTGTTACTTTACCTATGTGGTGTTTTAGATAATCTAAGGAGTCAATTGCCCTATTTATTCGTGATTCGTTGCTGTAATCAATAAAGAAAATATCGATTGAGCTCATTAATTTCACTCCTAAGTAACAAAATCTTTTTGATTATAATTACATATTCATCCTTCGACATTTCTAGAAGCACATTTTTAATTAGGTATAAAAGGAGAAGCACGGTAACTAGTTATTTTTCATATCTTATAAAATGAGATAATGAAAAAGGAGATTAATAAACATGTCAAATAATTCCAATGGTTATCTAACTGCTGAAGAACTTTCAATACAAAATCACCTTTGTATGCTGCCTTTTGGAGATGCATCAGATGACTATTCAACTGATTGGACGAAGGAAGAGTTAAAATATTATCAACATTATATTGTTGAAGGAAATCCAATTGATACAATGTTCAAGGCATTTATTTTTAATCCAATACGAGTTAGAGAAAATTATTTCATTCATTCAATGCATACTGGATTAGGAAAGCTTGCGAGAAATAATGATTGGTTGCAAATTATCGAGAGGCTATTTATGGATGATGTGAACTTGGACGCACTTCATCAAAACACAAAATATGGGGAGAAAACAGACGTTTGGATAACGATTCCATATCCAAATCCACTACAAGAAAGATTTGGTCATGTATTTGGAAATAACCTTAATTTTGTAAATGATGCAGATCGAATAAAAGCGGTTCAGTGGTGGATTGATTGTTTTATGATGAGATGGGAAGAGAAAACAAATCTGCATGATAAGCTTGTGTTAAGAGGATTTGCATGGCAGCGTGAATCTATTAACTCAGGTGATGAGGCGCTTGTTAAAGCTTCTAATGAATACATTCATAAGCACCAATTATTATCAATCTGGCCGTTTAATTATGGGTCATCAGGATGTTTAAATTGGAAGGAATTTGGTTTTGATGCAGCGACTGCAAATCCGAACTATTATGGTAATACAGAGGTAGATACTAATTGGATTACCAATACTTCAGTCTTTGCTAAACATTATCATACTGGTATGCAAATTAATTACGGGAAGGGTGCAACATATAATAGTACCCATATTTATGATTATTTAAATTTAGGGCTAACAAATGAATTTATCGAAAACTGTTTATTGCTTTATCAATTCCATGACCAAACAATGAAACAGATTTATGAAGAGGACTTTACAGCATATATTCAAATTTATTCATTTATTAAGAATATTTATCAGGAATTTAGATATCCAGGAATAACGTACTAAAGCTTGTTTTAAATGATTCCTGATTTTAAATATTGATTTCTGTAATAATAACTATTCTATTTTCAATAAAGAAAAATTAATGAAGGAAAGGGTTTCGTTTTTGGTATTCTTTATAAGAAATTAGAGAAATGACGTATAGTGTTATACGTCATTTCTTTAGTTTGTATTGTTGTTAATGTACATTGTTGAAACCAAATGGACCCTGAATTTCATTATGATCAACATAATAGCTGTATTAATGTTCAGCAGCATATTGAAAAAGTAATCAAACAGAAGGCACAATTTAGCTCAACCTGGCGCTCAGAGAGTAATTGTAAAGGTTTGGAGTGATATTGAAAATTATCTAGTTAAGGTATCAAATCAAATTGAACCACAAGGATTAGATGATTTTACATGAGTACTTTATTTATTTGCTTTTACGTTATTGATTTCCATGTCTATTTTATCTTTATTGGATGTAACTCATGATTAAGTTTCCTGGTTTTAGAACAGACACCAAAAAGTAAACCATATATATACTTGAGATTTATCTATCTTATGTTGTTTAAAAATGTAATAAATAATGATGTAGGAGATAAATTATGGATTATTTTATTGGTCTCAGCATTCTATATAATATTAGTTTGATAAGTGTTGTCAGGGTCATTACAGGCTTTGTGAGAACTGTAGAACAATGTTATGCAGTTTCCGTAATAACTACACGTAGTGGAGCTTATTTGATACTAGGGACGAATAAGAAGCCGGTATTATCATTGATTGCTGAATGATTTCAAATAACTCAGAATATAGAGGTATAATTTTTGTCATTTTCTTGCTGGTATTCAAGACTTAATGATGTCGTTTTTAATAGATCTATTGATTGGAGTACTTGTAACAGGGCATGGGATTGAGATAAAAAATGAGATATTTTTTATAAAAAAGCTCTCGGTTTTTAAAAATAGACTAGAGAGCTTATATTATTTAAATATAAAGTTGTAAGATCTGTCATTTTGTAATTAGCTTTAGGCTTTTTAAAATGGATAGAAATATATTTTTTTATTCCATTTTCCAACATGCAAACTAATGAAGGGGAAAATAAAAGACATGTGTCCGGTGATACTTTGAACACATGTCCTGCAGTATAAAGCTTTTTAACTTTATAATTTTCAATGAACTAAGCCTTCCTACATATATTAAATTCTATAATTTTAGGATGAATGTTTAGAAAAGCATGTTTTACTATTAAAGATTTTTATAAATGTTAATTAATTGTTCTGTAATAATACGGTGATCGTGGTACTTTTCTACATATCCTCTTCCTAATATTCCTAAATTTTGTCTTAAAAGAGGTTGTTCTAATAAAATCTTTACATTTTCGTATAACGTATCTGGATTTGCATTTACTATTGGCAGAACACTCGGGAAAGTGGAAACTAAATCAGGTCGAATATAGGTGACAACAGGTTTTCCTAAGGCCATCGATTCAACGCTCAATAGTCCGTATGAGCCACAAAGGATTTGGTCGATAATGATATCGGCTTTTTCATATAATTCAATAACTTCATCATGGCTCATTTTTTCAATTCTTTGGTAGTCAAAATCATAATTCTCTCTTAATTTATTAATTACTTCTTCGATATAAACAGTTCCTTTAAAGTCAGGATTTGTTGGAGCGTGTAGCAGTAATGGCTTCTTTTTGTGTATTGGAGGGTAGAATGGTTTAAAATGCTGTAAATTAATCGCTATTGGAACGACATGGACTTTATCATAATAATTTTTTACATATTCATAAACCTCATAATCCTGAACAATTGCCTGTTTAATATAAGGAGTTATTTTCGTCAACCTCTCATGAATCACTTCATTTGCTGGTGAATCTCCGGTATAGACATAAGGGTTATTCTCTTTTGCTTGTTCATGGAATCGTACATCATTTCCCCAATGATGCATAATCATCTTTTTTTGTTTATTAAAGATGAGTGGAAGATCCTCATAGTTTTTGTCAAGTGTTGTACAGTAATGAAAATGAAAGACATCAAAAGAATCGATGATTTCATCCTTCAATTTTTTAATTTCTTCTTCACTCGTATTAATTAGGTTATCCTTGTAACCAAGATAAGAATGATAAGTGTTATATCCTGTTGATTCGAAGCCTTTTTGCTTTAATCCGTCACTTAATATACCCATTTGTCCAGCTATTTCGGTTGTACCGTGGAATACTTTCATGAACTTTCACCTCGAGTTAGCCATTGATATGTTTTTGTTAAGCCTAAAATTAAGCTGTGATGACACTCCCACCCCAGCTTTTTTAAATTTGAATGGTCGAGACATCTACGTTGAACAACATCGACGGATCTTTTTGGAAGGAATGATAACTTTAATTCTTGATTTCCACAAACTTTATTAATTTCCGTTGCAAGATCGAGAACTGACGTTTCTTTTTCTGTGCTAACATTGTAGACATGACCAATTGACTGATCGTTTGTTGCGACTAGCAATATTGCATTTAGGGCATCTTCAATATAAGTAAAATCTCTCGTCTGTGTTCCGTCACCAAAAACATGCATAGACTGATTGTGCATTGCAGCTTCAAAAAATTTAGCCACAACACCGCAATATGGGTTACTGATCAATTGGCCAGGGCCGTATACATTTGATAATCGGAGAATAGTAACTGGTAATTTGTACATATAATGGAATACATGGCAATAATGTTCGGTAGAAAATTTGCTAGCAGAGTAAGGTAATTTCGTATTGTGATAGGTTTCAGGAGTAGGTAAAATAGTGGCATCTCCATATACTGATGCAGTAGAAGTGTAAACAAATCGCTTTAAATTACGGGAAAGTTGCTCTGTTTTTTGTAATAACAATAGGCCACCGTATAGGTTTGTTTCGAAATCATCTTGAATATTATTGTAAGATAAAACTAGGTTTTTACATGCTAAATGAAAAACATATTCGACTTCAGGAAGTACATGCTCTAAAGTTTCTTCATCTGTAATACTTGCGTGAAAAAACGAGATATTAGTTGCATTTGGAATCGATGATTTATTCCCTGTCGAAAGGTCGTCAATAATATAAATATGCTCAGCAACAGGGATCATTTCTTTGACTAACTGAGAACCTAAAAAACCTGCACCACCTGTAATTAAAATTTTTCCGAATTTCATGTTGGACCACCTTTAGATTTCATATTCATTGTATTAAAATTTTCTAATGGGAGGTTTTGACTTTTCCCTGTTAGTGTAGAATTGTATAAAGCGAAAATGGTTTCTAATGCTTTTTTTCCTTCCTCGCCAGAAATTAGAACTTGTTGATTAGGAGTTTGGATAGATTCGATAAAATTATTATACATATATAATTGTTCATTTTGGTCGCTCGTTAATTGCTCCAACTCATTCAAGCTTGTTACTTCATCTTTTATGAACCATCTTGAAATTGAATTTAATGATGGTCCTTCGATGGAAATACAGCCTTTTTCACCATAAATTGATAAGTGATATCCTAAATTATTGGGCTGTGTAATGATATTTGCTTCAATGATTCCTTTTGCTTGATTTGCAAAGGTAAGGATTCCGAGTGCGATGTCTTCTGTTTCTTTTGTTTGAGAAAACCTTGAGATATCACCATATACATTTTTTACATCGCCTAAAAACCATTGTAATAAGTCGATTACATGTATACCTTGGTTGATTAACATACCACCGTCTTTACCCCAGTCACCTCGCCATGCTGCACCTGCATAATATTCTGGAGAGCGGTTAAGGCGAATTGAAGCAACTCCTAAATAAGGTCTGCCGATTTTCCCTTCATCTATTACTTCTTTAATCTTTTGCATAATAGGTCTGAATCGCATTTGATGACAAATCATTAATTGAAGGTTTTTTGCCTTTGCTAGTTGGATGATGTCATCTGCTTCTTTTAATGAAAGTGTCATTGGTTTTTCAAGGATCACATGCTTTCCGGCAATTAGTGAGATTTTTGCCATTTCGGCATGTAAACCAGAAATTGTACAAATAACGACAGCATCAACTTCTTCACTTTCAACCATATCTGTATAGGTAGTATATTGTTTTATTGTTTCATGAGTATTAGATGCATTTTTATAATAAGTAATTGCATCGTTCATTCTTTCTATTTGTATATCGCTTACTGCTACAAGTTTAGCATTTTGACAATGAGCGATAGCGTCAAGATGACGCTTTGAAATAAATCCGCATCCAATAATGCCAAATCTAATGGTCACTGCTGTTTTCCACCTCTCTACGTAATACCTTAACGACATGATCTTGGTCGCTTTCAAGTAAGAAAGGAGACATCGGTAGCGCGAATAATGTTTCAGATAATTTTTCAGAAACTGGAAAATCACCTTTTTTATAACCTAAATGTGCATAGACATTTTGTAGATGAAGACATAATGGATAATATACTCCTGTATGAATCTCTTCTTTTGTTAACCTTTCGATAAATTGATCCCGTTTTTCAGAGCCTACACAATATAAATGATAAATGTGAGAACGGTCGTTTTTTTCGACTGGAAGAGTTAAAGTAGCATTTGATAGTGCTTGATTATAACGTAATGCTAGTTCTCTTCTTTTATCATTCCAGCTATCTATTTTGTTTAAAAGTATGAGTAAAATAGCTGCATGAATTTCATCTAATCGACTATTGTAACCAATTGTGTCATGGTAATATTTCTTTGATGTTCCATGTGTACGTAAACTGCGAATTTTTTTAGAAAGTTCTAAATCAGAGGTAGTGATTATACCTCCATCACCTAATGTACCGAGGTTTTTGGTCGGGAAAAATGAAAAGCAAGCTGCATCACCTAATGAGCCGACTGCTCTGTCTTTATACGTAGCACCAAATGCTTGGCATGCATCTTCAATGACGATAAGCTGATATTTTTTAGCTAAATCCATAATTTCATCCATATCTGCTGATTGACCAAATATATGAACAGGAATAATCGCTTTTGTTGCACTCGTAATTTTTTCTTCAATTTTAGCAGGTGAAATCGTATAGGTTACAGGATCTACGTCAGCAAAAATTGGTGTTGCACCAACTCTTGAGATAGCTTCTGCACTTGCAAAGAAAGTAAATGGACTCGTAATGACTTCATCACCGTTGCCAATTCCATATGCTTCTAGAGTCAAAACTAATGCATCTGTTCCATTTCCAACTGCAACAGCATCTAAAACACCAAGCTTAGTTGCAATACTTTTTTCTAATTCTCTAACTTTTGGACCGAGTATATATTGTCCACTATCAAGAACGTGTTCTATTTCTTGTAATATTTCAGATTTAACAGATTGAAATTGCTTCTTTAAGTCAATTAGTTGAATCATAATGTCCTCCTTTGGTCAACTTCCTAAGTTGTCGTCACATTAACGTATGAGAGTCATAGTTTTGTCGTAACGGCAAGTAAACTAATTAACCTCTTTATTTTCAACAAAAAACCACCATTTGAATGGCAGCTTTAATTTTTTCCATGATTTTGTTTAATGAGTAATGTTCAATTTTTTTTCTAAAAGAATTTTATTTTGTATAATTCTCTCATCTTTAGGACGATAAGAAAGAGCTTTTTCATTATGTTCGTAGGACTTTTTGAAGTCACCTAATCGGTAATAACAAACACACATTTGTAAATGAGGATACCAAGTATAATAAGCGGGATAGCTAAAGCTCCATTTATCCTCAGGTGGAATTAGCTCAGTGGCTAAGTTATACCAATAAATAGCAGAGTGAAAATCCTGTTTTCTTTGAAAATAGTACCCTAGTCTACTACAAGTCTCTGCCCTTGGCGTTTTTGAAAATTCAAATGACTGGAATAAGCTTTTTAATTCATTCTCAAAGTCTCCAAGATATCGATAACAGTCAGCTTTATTTATACAAGCATAAACTTTATCTTCTATCCAGCCTTCTTTTATTGCAATATTTTCGTTATAGCTCTCGATCGCTTTCTCGTAATGACCATTTTCTCTAAGCTCATTTCCATAGTAGAAATAGTCTCTTGCTGAAAACACGTCACCTCTATCAAGCTTGGTTTGATATATGTTCAGGTTGCGTCCAACTGAATGTTTTATTTTTTTGTGAGTGACTGAGATATCAGAATTAATAATTTTCCCGTATACCTCAAGATACTGGTGACAATCTCCTTTCCAGACAAAATTCTTTTCGCGTTTTACTAATCGATTTCTTCTATAACGGATTGTAACATTTCCATATTCATCGGTACCTGCGTCATAATACATAGATACAGAATCAACAGAAGGGTCAAGTGTTTCCTTTAGTTCTAATAGCTTCTTTTGGTCTGCCTCTAATAGGACATCATCCGCATCTAGATATAGGATGTAATCTTTCGTAGCATATTTAAACGATTCATTTCTAGCTGCAGCAAAATTGCCAATCCACTCAAAATAAAAGACTCTATCAGTATATTGTTTTGCAATTTCAACAGTACGGTCTGTAGAACCAGTATCGACGATATTGATTTCATCTACTATGTCTTTAACAGTATCAAGACATCGAGCAAGCACTTCTTCTTCATTTTTAACAATCATACAGAGACTAATTGTTACCAATAGTTATACACTCCTTTAGATGTAAGTAGCATGCTTCTATAGTTTACTTTTGTTAAGGTCGAAATGTATGGACTGATTCCTACTTTTCGAAAAAAGGGCTTAATCATAAGAATGAAACAAATAGAGGGAGGGATCTTAAATAACGAACAAAATAGTCTTATTGCCGTATTAGTTTTGCAAATCTGTTTTTCTAAATATTAAAGTGCGTAGGATGTGCATCTCTTAATTTAGCTATTAAGGTTACATTAGTCGGACGCATATAAATCTATTTATTGTTATTTTATTAGCTTAATGGTTCCTTTAAGGTTAGTTGTTTCATAAGTATGTAAGGTGAGAGGGTAAAAGGAATGATAGGAGTGGAATAATGGAGAAAATATTTAGCAGTATCTTAGATAAAATTAATAATAATGATATTATGCTTGCTGAAGAAACATTAAATAAATTTCAACAGCATCTTATAAATATAGGGGATTATTATTTTTTTCAAGCGCTTTTAAATCTTAAGAAGGAAAACTATACGAATGCATGGTTATGGTCTTGGAGGGGAAAGGGATTATTTCCTGAAATGCAAGAATTAAATGAAATTTATGCAGTGATTGATGAACATCTTTATAAAGGGAAAAATACGCAAAATGAAATAAAATGGAAAGGGAAATCTATTCGTTTGAATCTTGAATTCATTAACAAGCTTTCAAAAGCAACTAATCCACGAGTGTTACAAGGTTCAATGGAAATTGCAAACCAAATGAACACGTTGTCTAAAGGATTGCAGCTGCTGGATGTAAAAGCACACACAATTAATTATTATCCTTACTATTTAGGTTATCAATCTAATTATGAATGGAATTTAATTGGGCAAAGAAGCGATCCAGCAATCAACTCTAAATTAAGAAAACTAACAAAAGAATTAATTTTGAATTATGATATTTTTCATTTTCACTGGGGAACAACGTTAACTTTAGACTGGTCTGATTTAGAAATATTAAACGAATCTCAGAAGTCGTTAATTATGCAGCATTGGGGGAGCGATGTTCGTCTATTTTCAGAGGCAAAGAAGTTAAATCCTTATGCATTAGTAAAAAATCATAATGAAGATGATTTAAAATGGAGATTAAGTAAACTCTCTGAACATATTAAACATTGTGTTGTTTTTGACGAAGAATTGTATCATTATGTAAATAATTTTTATGAAAAGACAACTATCATTCCATCTATGATTGATACAGAACAATATAAACCAAAAATTGACCAAGTGAAAAATTCACGGCCAGTAATAGCTCATGCCCCAACATCACCATATATAAAAGGTACAAAACATATATTAAAAGCAATTGAAACCTTAAAGGAGCAATATGAATTTGAATTTATTTTAGTACAAGGTAAATCCCATAAAGAGGCAATGGAAATTTATCAAAAGGCAGATTTAATAATTGACCAGCTTCATATTGGTAGTTATGGTCTTTTTGCCGTAGAAGCAATGGCGCTTGGAAAACCAGTTATATGCTGGATTAGTGATTTTATGAAAGAAAAATACCCAATAGAACTACCCATTATTATTGCAAATCCAGATACAATCAAAGAAATTATTGAATATAGTTTGAGAAATATTGATATGCTTTCTGAAATTGGGAAAAAGGGAAGAAAATATGTAGAAATACATCATGATATGAAAACGAACAGCCAAAGGATGTTAAAGAAATATAATGAAATTTTACAAAATTAATTATATGAAAGTAGCACAATTGAGAATTGGTTTGTGCTATTTTTTTGTTAATTTATAAATAAAAGTGTTTTTTGAGGACCTTTCATGTTTAATTTTGATGTAATACAAAAAAACTATCTGAAAGGTAACTACCTTTCAGATAGAAAAGAATTGAATGATGCAATTTTTTTATTAAGCTACAGCCGGACCCGTCGGACCAGTAGCACCGGTAGGACCAGTAGCGCCAGTCGGACCAGTAGCGCCAGTCGGACCAGTAGCGCCGGTAGGACCAGTAGCGCCAGTCGGACCAGTAGCGCCGGTAGGACCAGTAGCGCCAGTCGGACCAGTAGCGCCGGTAGGACCAGTAGCGCCAGTGATACCCGTAACTCCGGTAGGACCAGTAACGCCAGTGATACCCGTAACTCCGGTAGGACCAGTAACTCCGGTAGGACCAGTAACGCCAGTGATACCCGTAACTCCGGTAGGACCAGTAACTCCGGTAGGACCAGTAACGCCAGTGATACCAGTAACTCCGGTAGGACCAGTAACGCCAGTGATACCCGTAACTCCGGTAGGACCAGTGACGCCGGTAGGACCAGTAACGCCAGTGATACCCGTAACTCCGGTAGGACCAGTGACGCCGGTAGGACCAGTAACGCCAGTGATACCCGTAACGCCCGTCGGACCAGAAACACCCGTCGGACCAGTAACGCCGGTAGGACCAGTGACGCCAGTGATACCCGTAACGCCCGTCGGACCAGAAACACCCGTCGGACCAGTAACACCGGTAGGACCAGTGACGCCGGTAGGACCAGAAACACCCGTCGGACCAGTAACGCCAGTGATACCAGAAACACCCGTCGGACCAGTAACACCAGTAGGACCAGTAACTCCGGTAGGACCAGTAACGCCGGTAGGACCAGTAACACCAGTCGGACCAGTAACACCAGTAGGACCAGTGACACCCGTCGGACCAGTAACGCCAGTAGGGCCAGAAACACCCGTCGGACCAGTAACGCCGGTAGGACCAGAAACACCCGTCGGACCAGTAACGCCGGTAGGACCAGAAACACCCGTCGGACCAGAAACACCCGTCGGACCAGTGACACCAGTAGGACCAGTAACGCCGGTAGGACCAGAAACACCCGTCGGACCAGTAACGCCGGTAGGACCAGTAACACCCGTCGGACCAGTTATGCCAGTGACACCCGTCGGACCAGTAACGCCAGTAGGGCCAGAAACACCCGTCGGACCAGTAACGCCAGTGACACCAGTAGGGCCAGTAACGCCGGTAGGACCAGAAACACCCGTCGGACCAGTAACACCAGTAGGACCAGTAACACCCGTCGGACCAGAAACACCCGTCGGACCAGTAACGCCAGTAGGACCAGTAACGCCGGTAGGACCAGTGACACCAGTAGGGCCAGTAACACCAGTAGGACCAGTTATGCCAGTGACACCAGTAGGGCCAGTAACGCCGGTAGGACCAGTAACACCGGTAGGACCAGTAACACCCGTCGGACCAGTAACACCGGTAGGACCAGAAACACCAGTAGGACCAGTAACACCAGTAGCACCAGTAGGGCCAGCAGGACCAGTAGGGCCAGCAGGACCTTGTTCCGATGCTGTTTCAATTAAAACAACATCATCAACTAATACATCTGCACTACCAGCTAAAGGTAATTTGTTTATTAGTAATAGCGCTTGAGTTGCTCCTTGAGGGACTGGGCTAGTCGTTTTGTATAATTCAATCCACGTATTATTCTCAACATTTGGTAATCTATTAGCAACTATATTAACTAGTAATCCGGTTCCAAGGAAATTAAAAAATTCATCATAGTATAAAACAACTATTGAGATTGGTGGAGAAGGATTAGGGCCAATTTTTGCAAGAGAGACTAGAAACTCAAGTGTTTCTCCTGGTGTGACTTCCTCATACTGACCTATATACGAGTTTAGTTCTCCTCCTAATAACAATACAGAGTAAAAGCCGGAATGTGAATATTGCGAAGTAATGGTTGCATTAAATGAAAACCATGGACTAAGTGAGCCTGTTTCGAAATCACCGTTTTCGAAAATATTATCGATAGGCAAAAAAAGAAACCTCCTTTTATATATATTTGCTTTTTCCAAAAGGATTAAAGCATGGTATATAATATGAGATTGAACAATAACCGAAACAGTCAAATGAAGTAAGTTTAAAGCACATTTAGAAGTTCATTAGATGAATATCCAGATGGAGTTTGTAATAATTTTCTTCAATTAAATAGGATAATAGTGAGAAAAAAGCCATTACTGATATACTATTACTATTAGTTATGAAGAAAAATTAAAAAAGCTATTGTAAATAGACAATAGCTTTTTTAATTAATTAATTTAATAACCGACCAGGATTACCGACAACTGTTTTATTCGCTGGTACATCCTTTGTAATGACTGCTCCTGCTCCAACAATTGAATTTTCACCTATAACAACTGCAGGAAGTAATGTAGCGTTATTACCAATTTTTGCTCCTTTTCTTATGATAGGACCTTGATGTTTGAAATTTCCCATTCCCATATATTTATCGTTTGAAGTTGAACAACATGGCCCAAAGAATACTTCATCTTCAATTTCCATATCAGCTGTTATATAGCATCCTGTTTGGATTGTTACCCTTTTTCCAATGGTCGTATTGTTTTCTACCATTACATTTCTACCGATAATGCTGTCTTCACCAACAGTAACATTTTCACGTATACTAGATAAGTCTCCTACAAAAACACCTTTTTTCAATAGTACATTACGATAAATAACAGAACTACAGCCGATTTTCACATCATCTTCAATTATAAGAGGAGTTGTATTTTTTAGTGGTTTTCTAGCCATTTTTTTATTTGATGAAGTTTCTTTTCCTAATATTGTTAAATCATTAATTTGGACCCCATTACCGATAGTAGTATTTGCTTTTATCGTAACATTGTGTCCGATTGTAACATTATTTCCAATGACGACATTTTCTTCAATAACAGTATTCGCTCCGAGGGAGACGTCTGTACCCATTACGACAGATTCATGAATCATGAAATCCCTCCAATTCGCTATTTTTAATTTTATTGATAAATTTAGAGAGTAATGATTAAAGATTCTGATATATATTTATTAAATTTTGACCAACTTTTTCAACAGAATGATATTCTTCAACGAATTTTCTTCCTTTTTTTCCAATTTCATGACGAAGTTTAGGATTTGTAATTAGTTCATCTAATACTTCATGGAGGTTTTCAGGAGTTGCAATAACGATTGGTAAATCTATTGGTAATTGTTCACGAACATCATCACGAATAAAACCGACAACAACCTTTCCAAGAGCCATTGCTTCTACGCTAAGCATTCCATATGTTCCACATAATAATTGGTCGACAATAATATCAGATTGTTTATAGACTTCTAATGCTTCTGAATGGTTCATTTTCTCGATCATTTTAAAGGTAAATGTTCGATTGCTTTTTAGCTTATCAATAGCCTGTTCTACATATGCTGATCCTTTAAATTCACGGTTTGTTGGCGCATGAATGAGCAACGGATTATTATTATTGATATTAGGATAAGAAGGTTGTGTGTTACTTAAATCAAAAGCAAGTGGTAGGACATGAACGTTTTTATAATAGTCTTTGACATAAGGTAATACTTCATAATCCTGAACTATGGCAGTGTCAATATATTCTGATATTCCTAATAATCTCTCACGAATTTCTTCATCCGAAAAGTAGCTTGGGGGGAGGGGATATGGGTTTAACTGTTTTGTTAAACTTTCTGTTCGTACATCATTTCCCCAATGGTGCATAATCATCTTTTTTCCTTTTTGCTTAATATGAGGCAAATCTGCAAAGCCTTGCATAAATGTTTCCCCATTATGAAAATGGAACAAATCGAAATTGTCGATGTAGGTAGGGAGTACCTTTGTGATTTCATATAAATCAGTATTAATAATATTGCTATTGTAATTCAAATAAGTATGAAACCAATTATAACCACCAACATTATAGCCATTTTCACGTAAATACTTTGTTAAAATTCCAATTTGTCCAGCGATTTCTGTTGGACCGTGTATGATTTTCATTTATATCTCTCCTTCCTCTATACTATATTCATTTAATGGATTGGTGTAATAAGGAAAAAGCATAGTTTTAAAGCAAAATATAATGATAGAACAATACCTAATAATAGAAATAATGTGCATAATTTGGACCATTTTTATATAAGAATAGATTAAAAGGAAAAAAACTTAGTTTATTCGATAGACAAACTAAGTTTTTTTTGGTACGATAGTTTTAAGAAAAGGATTTCTAATTGAATAACTACTGATAAAAGTTTTATTGTAAGCGATATCAGGTGTGGTTCAATAGAATATTTACATTTAGGGGGAATCATAATGGCTTATTTTGAAAACATTAATAGTATTAAGTATGAAGGAGCTTCATCAAAAAATCCTTTAGCTTTTAAGTATTATAATCCTGAAGAGGTTATTAATGGTAAGTCAATGGAAGAAATTTTACGTTTTTCTGTTGCTTATTGGCATACATTTAATGCAGATGGTTCAGATCCATTTGGTGTTGGTACTGCAATTCGTCCATGGAATCATCTTTCAGGCATGGATTTAGCAAAGGCTCGTGTAGAAGCTGCATTTGAATTATTTGAAAAGCTAAATGTTCCATTTTTCTGCTTCCATGATGTTGATATTGCTCCTGAAGGTGATACATTACTTGAAACAAATAAAAATCAGGATACGATTGTTGCAATGATTAAGGAATATATGAGTACAAGTAAAACAAAACTTTTATGGAATACAGCAAATATGTTCACAAATCCAAGATATGTTCATGGAGCTGCTACTTCTAATAATGCAGATGTATTTGCATATTCCGCAGCAAAGGTTAAAAAGGCTTTAGAAGTTGGTAAAGAGCTTGGTGCTGAAAACTATGTATTTTGGGGCGGAAGAGAAGGATATGAAACTTTATTAAATACAAATATGAAGCTTGAACAAGATAACCTAGCTCGTTTCTTCCACATGGCTATTGATTATGCAAAGGAAATTGGTTTTGATGCACAATTTTTAATTGAACCAAAACCAAAAGAGCCTACAAAACATCAATACGACTTTGATGTAGCTACAGGACTAGCATTCTTACAAAAATATGATTTAGCAGATCACTTTAAATTTAATATTGAAGCTAATCACGCTACATTAGCAGGTCATACGTTTGAACATGAATTACATGTTGCACGCATTAACAATATGTTAGGTTCTGTTGACGCAAACCAAGGTGACACATTGCTCGGATGGGATACAGATGAATTCCCAACAGACTTATATTCTACAACTTTAGCAATGTATGAAATTTTGAAAAATGGCGGCCTTGGAAAAGGTGGATTAAACTTTGATGCAAAAGTAAGAAGAGGTTCATTTGAGGCTGAAGATTTATTCCATGCTCATATTGCTGGAATGGATACCTTTGCCATTGGTCTTAAAGTGGCTAATAAATTACTTGAAGACAGAGTTCTTGAAGACTTTATTGAACAACGATATAGCAGTTACACAGAAGGTATTGGTCTTGAAATTGTTGAAGGAAAAACAGATTTACGTAAATTAGAAGCATATGCACTTCAATTAACGGAAATTAAAAACCAATCCGGTAGACAAGAGAGACTAAAAGCATTAGTGAATCAATACTTGCTAGAAACATTATCAAATGTTACAGTTTAATATTTCTTTTAATGGATGGTAAAAAGTCACGAACCCTTTCTCACATATTATGTGGGAAAGGGTTCGTGTATTGATCATCCATCTTTTTTCATTTTAGGGCTTATTATTTGTTGATATTAGTGCATGGTGTTTGATAAGAAAAACGGCTAGCAGACACTTTAAAGTGTGATGAATGTATTAAGATACTAAATTGCTTTTTGGCTATAATTATCAACGAATCGAAGAAAACATGATACAAGTTTGATTAGTTTGAAAAGGAGGATTAGTGGAATTGATTATGAAGTACATGGTATAGTTAATCTACATTGAATCTAGAGGGTGTATAACATGTACTATATTGTGTTAGATTTAGGATGTGCTGAGTGTGGAGAAAGCTCTAATATTCTTGGGATTTTTACTTCGTTAGATGAGGCAAAAAAAGCTTTAAATGTTTACAAAGAAAAAAATCATTTAGATGAAGAATCGGATCACGAATTTTATATTTATAAAATCGATAAGCTAAACCATATTTATCATAATAGCTATGAGCATATGGTTGAAGAATGACAACATAGATAAGCTAATAACATATATAGTAGAAAAAGGGGTTTATTCCTTATGAAAAGATATTATTGTTCTAGATGTATGTTATTTAGCGAAGAATTCAAAGCTTGCTTACGTTGTGGTAATCAAGAATTAAATTGTATTACAATAAATGTACAAAAATAGGAATTAAGATATTAATATAGAAGAGTAATAAAAGGCAGCGAATCAGCTGTCTTTTATATTGAATTCCGGTAAGCGTTTTCTCAAAGGTTACCTATATGAATCGTTTGTTTTATAGGGTGATAACCTTTTTTTGTAATTTTCACTTCTAAAATGCCGTTAAGCAAATTAGCAACAACTTTTTTATTCTCTATGGAAAATGGAAGTGTAATGGAGCGACTACATTTGTTTTCATCTTCAATTTGTGTATTTTTATTAGCAATGATTGAAATGATTAGTTTTTCACGTTTCACTTCAATGTGAATATCCTCTTTGACAATATTGTCACCAATTTCAGCCTCTATTATATATTCATCATTTGTTTCAAATAAATCTACTCTAAAGGTTGTTTCATCTAATAATGTTGTGAATGGATCAATGAAAAATTGGGTCATCCATTCTTCAATTCCATTAATATTCATTGGATTTGCTTTCTTTTTTTCATTCATAATGATTGCCCTCCATAATAGACTTACTTTTACCCCCTTTAACTAATAAAGTATTCAATCTAAGTATGATTGTGCAAGAAAGCATATTTTTTAATTCGAAAAAAGGAATGGATAAACTCCATTCCTTACATATCATGACCAGCATTATGTTTTTGTCTTGTATGGTTGGCATTTTTAACCTTTTTCGAACCACTTAATGGCTCAGGCTGTGAAGCATTTGGTCCTTTATGCGCATTTTTACGCATATCTTTACCATCATTTTTATTTGTCATATTTTATCCCTCCTGTCATTTTAGAATGAGTCAAATGAAGGGAAAACATTCTAAATATAAGTGAATAATTATAATGCTTTGAAACATACTAATACATGGTTTAACACTTGGAATATGAAAGGGCCGTGATGAGAGATGCCATATCATAAAGATAAGCAACAATCTTTTCAAGCTGCACAGCAAGGAACAAATGATGCATTAGAAGCATATAATAGTGTTATTAAGGAAGACGCTGATTATGGTACACAATTAAAGCATTTATCGGAAGAAGTGAATGAAGCATACGAGCAAATTAACAATGCGTTAGAAAATGCATCAGAAACTCAAAGACATAGACTTGAGCAATATCAACGTGATCTTCAGAAGATTGTTAATAAAGTGAATGAAACAGATAAATAAATGAAAAACGACGGAAATCCGTCGTTTTTTGTCTGTTTTAGTGCAATATTATTGATTTTTCTTTCGTTTCTTATTGTTTTGCTTTTGGGCAGCTGTAAGTGGTTCGTTTTGCATTTCCTCATTATAACCCGCTCCAACACCTTGAGCACTTGCATCATTCATACCATTAATGACATGGTTTGCTCTTCGCTTCGCCATTTGTACGTCACCTCCAATAATAGAATGGCTCACTTTCACTGAATACATTCTAAGTCAATAAACTTCTCAAGGCTGAAAAATATTAAAAATAAGGAAAACCATGTATAAAATTAGCTAAATTTTTGATATAGTAAAAAAGTAAAACTAGTGCGCTTTCATAAGGAAAACTTATACATATCAATAACATCATTGTTATTTACTTATGATACTAGTTGTATTAAGATTGAATTGTGCGAAATATTTAAAAATGGGGACCATCCTTCGACAAGAGTCGACCTTGATTTTAATAAGGGGGAGAAAGTTGAAATGACTAATCAAGTAAAAACGAACCAAGATACTTTCCAAGCACGTAAAAGCTTTACTGTTAATGGGAAGACGTACAACTACTATTCATTACAAGCATTAGAAGATGCTGGTATTGGGAATGTTTCTCGATTACCATATTCGGTCAAAGTTCTTTTAGAATCTGTTTTACGTCAAGTCGACGGAAGAGTTATCACAAAAGAACATGTTGAAAATTTAGCTAAATGGGGAACTAATGAGCTAAAAGATATTGATGTACCTTTTAAACCATCTCGTGTAATTTTACAAGATTTCACAGGTGTTCCAGCTGTTGTTGATTTAGCTTCACTACGTAAAGCGATGGCTGACTTAGGTGGAGATCCTGATAAAATTAATCCTGAAATTCCAGTTGATTTAGTAATTGACCACTCTGTTCAGGTTGATAGAGCTGGAACGCCGGATGCTTTACAATTTAATATGGACCTTGAATTTGAACGTAATGCAGAGCGTTATAAATTTTTAAGCTGGGCTAAAAAGTCATTTGATAACTATCGTGCAGTACCGCCAGCAACAGGTATTGTTCACCAAGTTAACTTAGAATATTTAGCAAGCGTTGTTCACGCTGTTGAAAATGAAGATGGAGAATATGAAGCTTTTCCAGATTCTTTAGTTGGTACTGACTCTCATACAACGATGATTAATGGTATCGGTGTACTTGGATGGGGTGTTGGTGGAATCGAAGCTGAAGCAGGAATGCTTGGACAACCTTCATATTTCCCAGTTCCTGAAGTTATCGGGGTTAAATTAACGGGTGAACTTCCTAATGGAACAACTGCAACTGATTTAGCTTTAAAAGTAACACAAGTATTACGTCAACAAGGTGTTGTTGGTAAATTCGTTGAATTCTTTGGTCCTGGTGTAGCACAGCTTCCACTTGCAGACCGAGCAACAATTGCAAACATGGCTCCAGAATACGGTGCAACTTGTGGTTTCTTCCCAGTAGATGAAGAAGCTTTAAATTATATGCGTTTAACAGGTAGAGATGAAGAGCATATTCAAGTGGTTGGAGAATATTGCAAAGCAAACGGGTTATTTTTCACTCCTGATAATGAAGATCCAATTTTCACTAAAGTTGTTGAAATTGACCTTTCTGAAATCGAAGCAAACTTATCTGGTCCTAAACGTCCACAGGATTTAATTCCACTTTCTGAAATGAAAGATAAATTCCATGAACATTTAGTAGCACCAGCAGGTAACCAAGGCTTTGGTTTAGAGGCTGATGAAATAAATAAAGAAATCACGATTAAATTTAATAATGGTGAAGAAACAAAAATGAAAACAGGGGCAATTGCTATTGCTGCAATTACAAGCTGTACTAATACATCAAACCCATATGTATTAGTTGCTGCTGGTCTAGTTGCGAAAAAAGCAGTTGAATTAGGCCTTGAAGTACCTAAATATGTAAAAACTTCATTAGCACCCGGATCAAAAGTTGTAACTGGTTACCTTGAAAATTCAGGATTATTACCACATCTTGAACAACTTGGATTTAACCTAGTTGGATACGGATGTACAACTTGCATCGGTAACTCTGGTCCACTAGCAGATGAAATTGAAGAAGCAGTAGCTGCAAATGATTTATTAGTTACATCTGTACTATCAGGTAACCGTAACTTCGAAGGACGTATTCATCCATTAGTAAAAGGAAACTATCTAGCTTCACCACCTCTAGTTGTTGCATATGCATTAGCTGGAACGGTTGATATTGACCTTCAAAGTGATTCATTAGGAAAAGATAAGAATGGTAATGATGTATTCTTTAAGGATATTTGGCCATCAACTAATGAAATTAACGAAGTAGTTAATAAAACAGTTACACCTGAGTTATTTAGAAAAGAATATGAGCAAGTATTTGATGATAATGCTCGTTGGAATGAAATTGAAACAACTGATGAAGCGTTATATGTATGGGATGAGTCATCTACATACATTCAAAACCCACCATTCTTTGAAGGCCTTGAAGCTGAACCTGGTAAAGTAGAAGCTTTACAAGGATTACGTGTTGTAGCTAAATTTGGTGACTCTGTAACGACTGACCATATCTCACCAGCTGGTTCAATTGGTAAGGATACTCCAGCAGGATGTTACCTACAAGAAAATGGGGTTTCTCCAAGGGAATTCAACTCATATGGTTCTCGTCGTGGTAACCACGAAGTAATGATGAGAGGTACTTTTGCAAACATTCGTATTAAAAACCAAATTGCCCCTGGTACAGAAGGTGGTTACACTACTTACTGGCCAACAGGTGAAGTAAAATCAATCTATGATGCTTGTATGGACTACAAACAAGATGGCACAGGACTTGTTGTGTTAGCAGGTAAGGATTATGGAATGGGAAGCTCACGTGACTGGGCTGCAAAAGGAACAAATCTACTTGGTATTAAAACAGTTATTGCTGAAAGCTTTGAGCGTATCCACCGTAGTAACCTTGTATTAATGGGTGTTCTTCCACTTCAATTTAAAGAAGGGGAAAACGCTGATGTACTAGGATTAACTGGTAAAGAAACAATTGAAGTTGCAATCGATGAATCAGTTAAACCTCGAGATTACGTGAAAGTGACAGCTACAGACGAAGCTGGAAACAAAAAAGAATTTGAAGTATTAGTTCGCTTTGACAGTGAAGTAGAGATTGATTACTATCGTCATGGTGGAATTCTTCAAATGGTATTGCGCGATAAGTTAAAAGGCTAAAAATTAACAGGAAAGGAACGATATTTTTTCGTTCCTTTTTTTATTCTAATACTATGTCCAAATTCTAAACGTTTTGTAAATTCATTGTTCTTTTCGATATTACATGATTAAATAAAAATATATGTCATTATATTGAAGGAGTTTTTCGGAAAATTTGATTTATGATGCGATTCATATAGGGCCTTTCACTATACAATACTTTTATTTAGTTGTCCTAATTTCATTTCTATTTACATATTTTATAATGGATGCCTTTTTAACAAAAACAAGGTTAAAACAATTCATTAGAAACAATTACTGGGTTTGTGTTTTCATTGTCTTTATTACATATAAATTTAGTGTTTTATTCTTTCGGCCTCAGCTTATTTTCACTAATAATTGGATTTATCTAACTGGTGGCACTAAAGGTATTTATTTAGGGTTGTTAGCATGTTTTCTTTATTTATTATGGCGAATGAAAAAAGAGAAATTAGGTTTAAAATTATTGCTTTTGTTTATCGTTGTTTCTGTGATTTGTTTTTATTTTATATATGAATTGGTGAAAATTTTTATTTTATCTCTCGTTTAATTCATTTAGGTTTCTTTTCGAATATAGTGTGTATTTGTTTATTTATGTAGGAGGTATTGTAACTCACCATGAAGAAAATTTTAGCCATTTCGATTTTGGTTTTTCTAATTGGATATGCAATTTATTATGCGATAAATCCAAATAATTCAAAAGAAGGTGTTGCAAAGGGTGACTCAGCACCTGATTTTGAATTAACAACTTTAGATGGAAAAGAGATGAGTTTATCGAGTTTAAAAGGAAAAAAAGTATTGCTTAATTTCTGGGCGACCTGGTGTCCGCCATGTCGATCGGAAATGCCAGATATGCAAAAAATACAAAATCAATACGATGATGATGTTGTCGTCGCAGCCGTCAATTTAACGAATAGCGAACCTAGCGTTGACACTGTTAAGAAATTCATTAATGAACTAGAACTAACTTTCCCTGTTTTATTAGATGAAAAAGGAAAGATTAACAGCCAATATGAGGTATTATCCTATCCTACATCCTATATCTTAGATGAGGAAGGGACTATTAGAAATAAATTTGTTGGCGCAATGTCATTTGATCAAATGGAAAAATTACTTGAATTAAAAAATAATTAGCTTTTACTTACTCACAGTTGGACTTGCTGTGAGATTTTTTTTAATTTTAGTAATTGAATTATCACATTTTCGTTTATTTTCGAAAAATTGTATTAAATCTAAATAAATATGGACATCCTTTTATTCATAATAGTGGAGGTGATATTATGCGAAAAAATAAAAAGAGAACATTTGAGGAATTAGTTTTGGAAAATAAACTGGCTTTATTAAGAGACCAAGAGGCGCTTAGTCGAATAGAGGAGCGTTGGGAGGAAAGAATAATTAAGCGATTAGATTAACAACCATTACTAGTTATTTAGAGGTGAGTATTGGGTATTCTACTCTTTGAGGGGGGATAACATTGACAAACTCTAATATGAAGCAAGCCCACTATACACCAAGTCATCTTGGTACAAAGCCAAGAGCGTTTGGTAATAATAAAGGTAAAAAAATGCAAGATAAATCAGGACATCATGCACAGGTCATTCAAACAAAAGGTGAATAATAAACAAAAACTGTTTTGTTTGATAAATAACAAGGTTTTATCGTAACAATGCTTGGCAGCAGAGTAAATCATTTATCCTTGTTAGAGTGATAAATGATGTTTAAAAATCCTTTTTAGGAACAGACTATAATTGGCTTTGTAAAAGTCAAATGAGAAAGGATGATTTCTGTTGGTAAACCAAAATAGACCAAAACCTGATGACCGTAGCGATAATGTAGAAAAACTACAGACAATGGTCCAAAATACGATTGAAAATATTGAAGAATCACAAGACACTATGCAATTCGCTTCAGAAAAAGATCGTGAATTAATCCAAGCGAAAAATGAGCGTCGTGAAGAGGCGATCCAGGCAATGCGTGAAGAAATTAAGGATGAAGCACAAGATCGAGAAAATGGTTTTCGTTAGACTAACATGAAATCAGGCTTTATGCCTGATTTTTTTATGAGTTTATTTCTTTAGCTTTTTCTCTTTAGTGTAATTATAAAAGTCGTTTTCATTCATAAAAAAAACGTATATGATAAGATTTATTTATGTAAAGCTACAAAGCAACAGCAAGGAGAGAATAACATGCTAGTATCAAAAAAAGAAATTGAAGTAAGATATGCGGAAACAGACCAAATGGGTGTTGTATATCATGCGAATTATCTCGTATGGATGGAAGTGGGGAGAACGAAATTAATTCAGGATCTAGGCTTTTCTTATGCTCAAATGGAGAAGGACGGTATTATTTCTCCAGTTATTGATATAAATATTTCCTATAAAAAGCCGCTTCGGTATGGAGAAACAGCTATTATTCATACTTGGATTGAGGAATATAACGGAATAAAAAGTGTTTATGGATATGAAATATTTAATTCTGATGGTGATCTTGCTGTTCAAGCAACATCAAGTCACGTATGTGTTCATAAGGATACGTTTCGACCAGTGAAATTTAAAAAATTATATCCAGATTGGCACGAAGCTTACGAAAAGGCAAAGAAATAAACATGGCGTTTGGGATCACACGCAAAGAACTAACAGCTTGGAAGGAAGCAGTTAAAAGAGGAGAAATTGCTTTCTTAACGCATTATTGGTTTGATGATCGCTTTCCAAATTGTCATTCTGTTACAAAAGTTAGCTGCAATGATGTCAATAAACTTATTCATTGGGGAGAACAATTTGGTTTAAAAAAAGAATGGATTCATTACTATAGCGATTATCCACATTTTGATTTGCTCGGACAAACTCAATATGAGATTCTTAAGAAATCTGGATTAGATGACCATATCGTACGGTTTAAATTAACGTTAGAAAAGGATTAAAAGCATACAAGTAATACATAATTACTAAATTGGTTATGCATAAGTAACTGTTTGAGGAAATTTAACAGTAACTTATGCATATTTTTGTGTAAATTCTTCAATAGGAATCAAGGCATAAATTTAATAATGCATTTTCTTTTAGATAAGTCTAATGATTCCATTATTTAGAAATAAAGTTATTTGTTTTTGTTATTACTTAGAGAAAATTAAACATAAAATGAGGGACAAAAGCTAAATTGCCCTAATCCCTCATCGTTCGTTAATTTACATAATTAAAAATTGGTTCATTGATTTCCTCATCTAAATCAACGAGAAGATTGTGATTATCAAAGTACCATAAGTCGCGATTTTCAATAAAGAAAGTTATACCATCTTTTTTTAAAGCTGCACCGATATCATCAGGTGTTTGTTTTGCTACTCCGAGAGAAAATCCCTTTTGAACATTACTACAGCCACCATATCGAACAAAAAATTGTACGGTATCTCCGTCTTGGAGATCCAATTCTTCCTTATACCAATGAATCGCCTTATCGTAAACGATTATTTCCACCTGTAACACTCCTTTATTAGAGAATGTTCATACGTAAATGTACTAAATTTCTGAATACTAAAATTTAATATATCTTAATTATAATATATCTTTGTCTATCAAACCACCGAAATGGATATTTGAGTTATTACATTCTTGTGAATAATGATCATAAAAATACCCCAAAAGTTAGTTTTTCTCTAACATTTGAGGTTCATTCCATTCGTCAAGCTCTTTTAACTTTGGCTACTTTCGTAAACAATGTTTTTTTATTAGTAGTCACAAAGGTTAATTTTATTAATTATAACCATTTTATTTTAGGCTCAGTTTTATTAATTATTCGTTTAATATTTGAACGATGTCGATAGATAACAAACAATGTTAATAATGAAACGACAATAATTAACCAAATGTCTTTTATCACAATGCTATAAATAATTCCAGAAACACCAGCGAGCATTGAGGAAAGGGAAACGTATTTTGAAAGATAAAGGACAATAAAAAAGAAAATTACTAAAGTTAAAAATAGCAATGGTTCATAACAAAGCAATACACCTGCAGAGGTTGCTACTGCTTTTCCACCTTTGAATTTTGCAAAGATTGGATATGTATGTCCTAGAACTGCAAATACCCCAGGTAATAAAAGTGAAAGATCTTCTTGTCCAAAAAAGATTGGAAGTGCAGCAGCCAAGGTTCCTTTTAAAATATCCGCAATTGTAACAATTAAACCAGCTTTGATCCCAAGAGTACGAAACGTGTTCGTACCTCCTAAATTACCGCTCCCGTGCTCTCGAATATCTATACCATAACCAACTTTTCCAACGATTAGACCTGATGGTATCGACCCAATTAAATAGGCAAGAATAAAAATAATAGCTTCAATCATGATTGTACTCCTTTATATAATCTTCTTCTATTTTAGCATGACCAGATAGAAAAACACTATTAGAGAATAAAAAAACATAAAAACAAACATCGTAATTATAAGCAGGCTTAAAAATTATCATGAAATAACTGGTTGTAATTTCGAAAACTTGTTATGATAATAGAAAAGGGGTTAAAAATATGACAATGGAATACCCGACAAGACAGGAAATCGGTAATATTTTAAAAGCAAGCAAAACAATCGCGGTTGTTGGCTTATCAGATAATCCTGAACGAACATCTTACATGGTAAGTAAAGCAATGCAGGATGCTGGATATAAAATTATTCCCGTTAATCCGACTGTTGATACCGTTCTTGGAGAAAAAGCTGTTGCGTCTTTAAAAGATCTTAAGGGACATATTGATATTGTCAATGTTTTTCGCCGTTCAGAACATTTATATGATGTAGCAAAGGAATTTTTAGAGATTGATGCAGATGTATTTTGGGCACAATTAGGTCTTGAAAATAAAGATGCCTATGATCTTTTAAAAAAGAACAATAAAACAGTTATCATGAATCGTTGTATAAAGGTAGAACATGCAATGACGAAGTGATATTTGATTCTTTTTGAAAAAATCCTTGTAAAAACAAGGATTTTTTACTTTATAAGCAGAATAAAGTTTGCTAAATGTAAAATACCATATACAATAAAGCATGGATACGAAAGAATTTTGATATAAATCATCATTTCCAATTCTCATATGAGGACAGCTTTAACAAACATAAGGTTGTCGATATAAAAATTATTGTATAAAATACTTAAACATGAGTTTTTACTTGAAGAGTTAAATAGTATGAATATTTGTACTAAGTTATTCATGTTTAGTTCAAGTGCATAACGAGTGTGATTATTATTTCACTTCAGCAGTGCGCTTGGACTTTCTCAAGTAATGTATTTGTGTATGAATTGAAAGGGGTTTAGTCGTTTGGGTAAGCAACAACAGTTTGATTATAATGATGATGCGATTCAAGTTCTTGAAGGACTAGAGGCTGTACGAAAACGTCCTGGTATGTATATCGGGAGTACAGATAGTCGAGGATTGCACCATCTTGTTTATGAAATCGTAGATAACTCTGTTGACGAGGCTTTAGGAGGCTACGGAGATCATATAATTGTTAAGATACATAAGGATAATAGTATCTCTGTACAAGATAAAGGTCGTGGAATGCCAACAGGGATGCATAAACTTGGAAAACCAACACCAGAGGTTATTTTAACTGTCCTTCATGCTGGAGGTAAATTTGGTCAAGGTGGTTATAAAACAAGTGGTGGTTTACACGGTGTAGGTGCATCTGTTGTTAATGCACTATCTGAGTGGTTAGTAGTTACGATTCATCGTGAAGGATTTATCTATGAACAACGGTTTGAAAATGGAGGTATCCCAGTGACGACCCTTTCCAAGAAAGGGAAGACAACGAAAACGGGAACTACGATTCATTTTAAGCCTGATCCAACGATTTTTAGTACAACGACTTATAATTATGAAATATTAAGTGAACGACTAAGAGAATCAGCGTTCTTATTAAAAGGATTAAAAATTGAGTTAATTGATGAACGAAACGATCATAGTGAGGTATATCATTATGAAACGGGTATTGAAGCATTTGTTACGTATTTAAACGAAGAAAAGGATGTCCTTCACCCTGTCGTATCATTTGAAGGAGAGCAAAATAGCATTGAGGTAGAATTTGCTTTTCAATTCAATGACGGGTATTCGGAAAATATTTTGTCATTTGTAAACAATGTTCGCACAAAGGATGGGGGTACTCATGAAGCTGGTTCAAAAACAGCGATGACGAGAGCCTTTAATGAGTATGCTCGAAAAAACGGATTGCTGAAAGAGAAGGATAAAAATCTTGAAGGATCCGATATAAGAGAAGGATTAGCTGCGATTGTTTCTGTCCGTATTCCTGAAGAGCTGCTTCAATTTGAGGGGCAAACAAAAGGGAAGCTAGGGACAAGTGAAGCACGTGCAGCTGTTGATGCAATTGTTACGGAAAATCTAACCTATTTCCTTGAAGAAAATCCAGATGCAGCAACTCTTTTAGTAAAAAAAGCAATTAAGGCTTTTCAAGCAAGAGAAGCTGCGCGAAAAGCACGTGAAGAAGCTCGAAGCGGTAAAAAGCGTAAGCGCTCTGAAACGACTTTAAGTGGTAAGCTAACCCCTGCACAATCACGTAATCCGATGAAAAACGAATTATACTTAGTTGAGGGTGACTCTGCAGGTGGTTCAGCTAAACAAGGAAGAGACCGTCGTTTTCAAGCTGTCCTACCTTTACGTGGTAAGGTAATCAATACAGAAAAAGCAAAGCTATCTGATATCTTTAAAAATGAAGAAATCAATACGATTATTTATGCAATTGGCGGTGGAGTCGGAGCAGAATTTTCCATTGAAGATATCAATTATGACAAAATTATTATTATGACAGACGCTGATACAGATGGAGCACATATCCAAGTATTGCTGTTAACATTCTTTTATCGCTATATGAAACCATTAATTGAGAATGGAAAAGTATTTATTGCACTTCCTCCCCTTTATAAAGTAAGTAAAGGAACAGGGAAGAAAGAAGTAATCGAATATGCTTGGTCTGATGAAGAATTGCAAGGTGCTATTTCAAAGGTTGGTAAAGGGTATATGATCCAACGTTACAAAGGTTTAGGAGAAATGAATGCAGATCAGCTATGGGAAACAACAATGAACCCTGGAACTAGAACGCTCATTCGTGTAAAAATTGATGATGCTGCACGTGCAGAACGTCGAATTACAACACTTATGGGTGATAAAGTTGAACCTCGTAGAAAATGGATTGAAAGCAATGTTGCCTTCGGTCTTGATGAGGATACAAATATATTAGAAAATGAACATTTATCGGTCGCAGAGGAGGTATAATTTATGGCTGAGTCAGTTGAAATTTTTCGCGATTTACCTCTTGAGGATGTACTAGGTGACCGTTTTGGCCGTTATAGTAAGTACATAATTCAAGATCGTGCTCTTCCAGATGCCCGTGATGGCTTAAAGCCTGTTCAAAGACGTATTTTATACGCAATGCATGTTGAAGGGAATACAAATGACAAAAACTTTCGTAAATCAGCTAAAACAGTAGGGAATGTAATTGGTAATTATCACCCACATGGTGATTCCTCTGTTTATGAGGCAATGGTGCGAATGAGCCAGGATTGGAAGGTCCGGAACGTACTAATTCAAATGCATGGAAATAACGGAAGTATCGATGGAGATCCACCTGCAGCGATGCGTTATACAGAAGCTAGATTATCGGCAATTTCATCAGAGCTTCTTAGAGATATTGAAAAAGAAACTGTAGAATTTGTACCGAACTTTGATGACACGAGCAAGGAACCAGTTGTCCTACCAGCTATGTTTCCAAATTTATTAGTTAATGGTTCTACAGGGATTTCTGCTGGTTATGCGACAGATATACCGCCACATAACCTTGGCGAAGTCATTGATGCGGTTATTAAACGTATGGATAAACCAAACTGTACAGTTGATGAGCTTATGAAAATCATCAAAGGTCCTGATTTTCCTACCGGAGGAATTATTCAAGGGATAGATGGAATTAGAAAAGCTTACGAAACTGGTAAAGGGAAAATTATTGTTCGAGGTAAAGCTGCCATTGAAGAAATACGTGGTGGTAAACAACAGATCGTCATTACTGAAATCCCTTATGAAGTGAATAAAGCAAACCTTGTCAAACGAATTGATGAATTCCGGATTGAACGAAAGGTTGAAGGGATTGCAGAGGTTCGTGATGATACAGATCGTACAGGTTTACGTATAGTCATCGAATTAAAAAAGGATGCTAATGCAGAAGGTGTATTAAACTATTTATATAAAAATAGTGATTTGCAAATTACGTATAATTTTAATATGGTGGCAATCCATAATCGTCGCCCTATGTTAATGAGCCTCCCATCAATCTTAGATGCGTATATTGGTCACCAAAAGGAAGTTGTGACAAATCGCTCAAAGTATGAACTGCGTAAAGCACAAGAGCGCCAGCATATTGTTGAAGGCTTAATTAAGGCATTATCAATCTTAGATGAAGTAATTTCAACGATTAGAGCATCGAAAGATAAACGTGATGCAAAGAACAATTTAATCGAAAAATTTGCCTTTACAGAGGCTCAATCGGAAGCAATTGTTTCCTTACAGCTATATCGTTTAACAAATACTGATATTACAGCACTTCAAAATGAAGCAGAAGAGCTTGATAAAAAAGTCAAAGAGCTTACAAGTATTTTAAGTGATGAACATGTTTTAATAAAGGTTATTAAAGATGATTTAAGACGTGTCAAAAAGGCATATTCAGATGAAAGACGTTCAGTTATCGAAGAGCAGATTGAAGAAATAAAAATCAATCTTGAAGTAATGATTGCTTCTGAGGATGTTATTGTAACAGTAACTAAGGATGGATATGTGAAGCGTACAAGCTTAAGGTCTTATGCTGCATCAAATGGACAGGATTTTGGGATGAAGGATACCGATAGATTGCTTTCTCAAATTGAGATCAATACGACAGATGTCGTTTTACTCTTCACAAATAAAGGGAATTATTTGTACTGTCCTGTTCACGAACTACCAGACATTCGTTGGAAGGATATCGGTCAGCATATTGCAAATATTATTCCAATCGATCGTGATGAAGAAATACTTAAAGCTATACCAGTTAAAGATTTTGCAGAAAAGTCATTCCTCACCTTTATTACAAAGCATGGAATGGTGAAAAAGACAGAATTAAGTCATTATAAGGCACAACGATATTCAAAACCATTAGTGGCAATTAATCTTAAAGGTGATGATGAGGTCATAGATGTTCATCTTACTGATGGTAGCCATGATTTATTTTTAGTAACCCATTTAGGTTATGGATTATGGTTTGAAGAGGAAGAAGTAAGTTTAGTTGGACCAAGAGCTGCTGGCGTAAAAGGTATTAATTTGAAGGACAATGATTTTGTTGTGAGTGGTAATATCATTGATCGAACGAAGAAGGCATTTTTAGTCGTTGCAACTCAAAGAGGTGCAGTGAAAAAAATGAATTTAACTGATTTTGAAAAATCGTCACGAGCCAAACGTGGATTAGTGATGCTAAGAGAATTAAAAAATCATCCTCATCGAATTGTTGGAGCGGAAATTACGCAAGCAAAAGGTGACTTTTATCTTGAAACAGAACAAGGGGTTATTGAAAGTATCGATATTTCAACGTTACGACCTAATGACCGCTATAGTAACGGTTCTTTTGTAATTGATGAACAGGAATCAGGTTCTGTAAGTCATGTTTGGTTTATTGAAAAGACTGACAATAAAGCAGAGTAAATAAAGTTTTCTAAATGAAAATCCCCTCTTATTTAATGAAAAATAAGAGGGGATTTTTTAAAAAGATAAGAAAGTATAAAAATTTGGGTCTACCACAGTCATTTAAGCTGTGGTATTTTCATTTTATGGAGACCAATATATTGAGAAGAATATTTTTTGATAAACACCAACAT
>NZ_JBQENT010000054.1:0-32359 GCF_052044855.1 Metabacillus sp. 22489 | reverse complement strand
CTGCAGCGCCTAGCGACTAGTAAACTTCACAATCCTCCTTACGATAAGTCAACATCGAATCGCTATCGCTCTTCGTGTTTCCTTTATCTCATACGGATTGCTCCAGTTTATACGTCGCTGAGCAAGGCGCTTCCGCTTTTCGAGGTGTCTAGCTGCAGCGCCTAGCGACTAGTAAACTTCACAATCCTCCTTACGATAAGTCAACATCGAATCGCTATCGCTCTTCGTGTTTCCTTTATCTCATACGGATTGCTCCAGTTTATACGTCGCTGAACAGGCGCTTCCGCTTTTCGTTGTAGCTTGTCTAAGAAAAGGCTAAAATGGGTATGTAGAGTAGTGACAGTTACATAAACGGTAGGTGGAAAATGAAAGTATTAGTTGTTGAAGATAATTTAAGTGTGTGCTCAATGATTGAAATGTTTTTTTCAAAGGAAGAGATTAGCGGGGAATTTATTCACGATGGTCTTGAAGGATATAAAAGATTTAAGGAAGCGGAATGGGATTTAATCATTTTAGATTGGATGCTTCCTGGAATGGATGGGGTAACACTCTGCCGCAAAATTAGAGAGGAAAGCACAGTGCCAATTATTATCCTTACGGCAAAGGATAGCGAGTCTGAGCAAGTGCTAGGTCTTGAAATGGGAGCAGATGATTATGTCACAAAGCCATTTAGCCCATTGGCACTGATGGCTAGAATTAAAGCAGTCACCCGCCGTTACCAAGCAGCTGATCAGGAGCAGAAGCAACATTCCTCTTTTTTAGAAACAGAGTTTTTTAAAATAAGCAAGACAACGAGAGAGGTATTTTTACAAGGAAAGAAAATCGAAAACCTCACGCCAAAAGAGTTCGATTTGCTATATTATTTTTTGAAAAATCCACGGCAAGTCTTCACAAGGGATCAGCTTTTAGAGAGAGTTTGGGGCTATCAATTTTATGGAGATGAACGAACCGTTGATGTTCATATAAAACGATTACGGAAAAAAATCGAAACACCTTCGCAACCATTTTTCCATACTGTTTGGGGTGTTGGTTATAAGTTTGATGAGTCGGTTAAAGAAGATGAGAATTAAATATATTTATCAGCTTATTTTAAGTCATATTAGCATCATCATCATTGCGTTTTTAATCCTGAGTCTATTATTTACTCATTATGTCGAAAATCTTGTTTATGAAAATAAAGTCTCTGATTTAACTAAGTATGGTGAAAACATATTATATGACTTTGAGCAGATTGGTGAGGAATATGTTCTTGCACAATATCAACATGTGTTAAGCTCACAAGACGTGTTTTTTAGTATATTTGATCGAAGTGGACGAATTGTTTATTCAATCGCTCCTAATTCACCAATAGCAAGTGTAACTGAGGAGGATTGGAGAAAGCTTACAAGCGGGGAAAAGGTCGTCACAAAGCATAATATTAAATGGGCGGACCAAGAGGTATCATTAGTCGCGATTCCATACATTAATCGCGGTGAAATGGCAGGAGGAATTTTACTCATTTCACCGATTAGCGGCACAAGGGAAATGATTAGTGAATTAAATCGCTATTTGTTATATACCGTCCTTATTGCCCTATCAGTTTCCTTTTTACTTAGTTGGTTGCTTTCTAAGGTTCATGTGAATCGGATCGAAAAAATTCGCAAGGCGACATCGAAAATTGCTCAAGGAAACTATGATGTCGATATTCCTTCAACGAATTTTGATGAAATTGGTGAAATGGCCAATGACTTTAATGAAATGATCAATAAATTAAGGGCGCAAAATGAAGAAATTGATAGTCTTGAAAAACGACGTCGTCAGTTTATTGCAGATGTATCTCATGAAATGCGGACGCCGTTAACGACGATAAGCGGTTTAATTGAAGGCTTAAAAAACGATATGATTCCAGAGGCTGAAAAGGAAAAAGGGGTTCAATTAATAAGTCAGGAAACAAGAAGACTTATACGGCTTGTGAATGAAAACTTAGATTATGAACGAATTCGCTCAAACCAAGTCAAGCTTAATAGAGAGAACATTCTTCTTAGTGAGGTTTTAGAGATCATTAAAGATCATTTATACCAACAAGCAGAGAATAAAGGAATTGAATTAAAATTAGATGTTGATGAAAAAAGTATCGTTTATGCAGACTATGATCGTCTTATCCAAATTTTAATTAATATAACAAAAAACAGCATCCAATTTACAAATGAAGGAACGGTGTGGCTCCGGGGAAAACAATTAGATGGTGTTACGATGATTGAAATTGAGGATACGGGAATTGGAATGGATAAGCAGGAAATTGAGTTTATTTGGCGAAGATTTTATAAAGCTGATATTTCAAGGACAAGCAATCAATTTGGTGAATTTGGTTTAGGGCTATCGATCGTAAAGCGATTAGTAGAGCTTCATAATGGTGAAATTTTCATTGAAAGTACACAAAATAAGGGAACAAAGTTTTCAATTATCATTCCAATTCATGGGTAATTCATGTAAAATATGAAATGCTGGTACAAACTTTTTAGATTTTTTAAGGTTTGTTCATAGTTTATTCATATTTATTCTGTACAATAGAAAAATAGTAGAATTCATATTAAGGAGATAATACAGAATGGAGAAATTGATTTCTAGCAAAAAAACTCTAGGTATTTTAGCAGTACTTGTAGTAGTAGCAATTGCAGTTTTTATCTTTCTATCAACAAAAAGTGATGTTGTAGCAAAGGTTGGGAAGGAATCCATAACAAAGGATGATTTATATACGTATTTCGTCGAGCAAAACGGTGAGGCTGCGCTAGATTCTTTAATTACGAAAAACATTATTGAACAAGAAGCTGAAAAACAAAAGGTTAAGATTACTGATAAAGAAATTGATGAAGAGCTTAAAAAGACAGTCGATAGTGTTGGTGGCGAGGAAGCATACCAATCTGCTCTTGCAACAAACGGTATTTCTGAAGATGATTTAAAGGATAACATTAAAACAAATCTTCAAATTGAAAAATTATTAGAATCAAAAATCAAAATTACAGATGAAGAAATGAAAACATATTTTGATGAAAATAAAGCATCATTTGCTAAAGAAGAGCAAGTAAAAGCAAGTCATATTTTAGTTGCGGATGAGAAAACAGCTAACGAAGTAAAAAAGAAGCTTGATGAAGGTGGCGATTTTGCTGAGCTAGCTAAGGAATATTCAACTGATACAGGAACAGCACAAAATGGCGGTGACCTAGGCTTCTTTGGTAAAGGCGCAATGGTTAAAGCATTTGAAGATAAGGCCTTTTCAATGAAAGTTGGCGAAATCTCAGCACCAGTTAAATCTGATTATGGGTATCACATTATTAAAGTAACAGATAAACAGGAAGCTGAAGAAGCAAACTTTGAAAAGAGTAAAGAAGAAATTAAAGATGCTTTATTCCAACAAAAGCTTCAAACAGAATACCCAACTTGGTTAGAAGATAAAAAAGAAGATTATGATATTAAAAATTATTTAACTGATGATAAGAAAGAGAAAGAAGAGTCTTCAACTGAAAAATCAACAGATTCAGCTGATAAAGAAGATTCATCATCTGAATCAACTGAGAAAACAGATAAATAAGCTCTTTTGAAAAACGGATCCTAACGGGTCCGTTTTTTTTCGTTTAAATGATTTAATAGTTCGCCTCACATAAAAAATTTTGAAATAAAAAATAAAAAAAGTTGTAACAATCCTGAAATTCATTCGTCTTACAGGTAGAATGCAATGGCTAAGGAGTGTTTTTTTCTATGAGAAAGGCGAATTCATATCTACATTTTCTTTTATGGACGAATGCAATTTTATTTGGTCTAATCCTTTGGTGCTTATTTGAAATTAGTGCATAATGTGGGACAAACCTTTCTTCCTTAATGATATAATGAATTTATATTCTGAAAATTCGATATTTTAAAAGGAGAATCCAATATGTCTAAACAAGTTGCAGAAAAAGGTTATTTTGGAGAATTTGGTGGAAGCTTTGTACCAGATGAATTAAATAATGTATTAAAGATTTTGGATGACAACTTTGAAAAATATAAAAATGACCCAGAATTTATCGAAGAATTTGATTACTATATGAAAGAATATATTGGCCGAGAAAATCCACTAACATTTGCAGAGAATTTAACGAGACATGTTGGCGGAGCGAAAATTTATTTAAAACGAGAAGATTTAAATCATACAGGTGCTCATAAAATCAATAATGCAATCGGGCAAATCCTATTAGCGAAACGAATGGGAGCGACTCGGATCATTGCTGAAACTGGTGCAGGTCAGCACGGGGTTGCGACGGCAACAGCATGTGCAATCGTTGGTGGAATGGATTGCACGATTTACATGGGTAAGCTTGATACAGAGAGACAAGCATTAAATGTGTTTCGAATGGAACTATTAGGGGCAAAGGTTATCCCAGTTGAAAAAGGTCAGGGACGCTTAAAAGATGCTGTTGATGAAGCGCTAAATGACCTAGTGCAAAACTACGAAAATACGTTTTATTTACTAGGATCGGCAGTAGGACCTCATCCATTCCCAACAATGGTGAAGTATTTCCAATCGATTATAAGCAAAGAATCAAAAAAGCAAATTCTTGAAAAGGAAGGTAAGCTGCCAACTGCAGTAGTTGCTGTTGCTGGTGGTGGCAGCAATGCGATAGGTTCGTTTGCCCATTATATAGATGAAGAGGATGTTCAGCTTATTGGGGTAGAGCCTGAGGAAGCCCCTACGTTAACAAAGGGCGTTCCTGCTGTTATCCATGGTTTTAAATGCTTAACACTGTTAGATGAAAAAGGTGAACCACAACCAACCTACTCAATTGCTGCTGGTTTAGATTATCCAGGAATTGGTCCTGAGCATAGTTATTTAAAAACATCAAACAGAGCACAGTATGTCACAATTAAAGGTCAGGAAGCATTAGAAGCATTTCAGTTATTATCAAAAGTCGAGGGGATTATCCCAGCGTTAGAAAGTGCACATGCGGTTGCTTATGCGCTCAAATTAGCGAAAACCCTTGATAAGGAAGATGTAATTATTGTTAATCTTTCAGGCCGTGGAGATAAAGATGTTGAGCAAGTCTACAAAATGATTAAAGATAAATAAGATAATAGGGGTGCTAAGGCATCCTTTTTTCTATTGGCTGTTTTTCGCTCTTAAGCGGACTCATGGAGTGTTCTAGTTCGCCCGTTCACTCGATGAGTCACTTTTAGGCAACACCATTTGCAGTCGCCGAGCAATGCTATAAAATAACAATCTCCACGAAAAGAGCCTTTGTTTTTCATCCCTTCCAATATTGTAATCTAGTAATGATGTGACATTGATCACATGCAAAATTCTCTTAGACGATTAAACTATAATGGGGATGTGTAAAACTTCAAGTCATACTCCTTTCCTAGTCAGATGATACATGAATAAAGGTGGAAACTATGGATATCAAACAAGAACGAATGGATTCCCTCATCATTGAAGCCTATGAAAATGAATTAAAGGGGATCGCAAGCTTTCTCCATGAAGATATTGCCCAAAATTTATACGCAGTATTTAATCATTTGCAATATTTACAGAGACAATCTGGTGATAGCAAAGATAGATTAGGCATAGATGACATGGTAAACTTAACAAAAAGAACGATAGAGGATCTACGAATATTATCAAATGATGTACATCCATTCTTTCATAAAGGAATCGATGGGGCGTTGAAATCATTGTTAATAAGTATTGAGAAGCGATATGGGCTCGTAGTAGAGTTTAAAGAACTCGGAGATAAAAAGGATTACCCAATTTTAACTGAGTTAATTGCGTATCGTACCGTTAAAGAGATTATGAACCAGACTTTTTCATATTCCTTGCCAAAGCATGTTGAGATATACGGACTTTGGGGAGAGGCTTTATATGTAAAAGTGAATTTTTCTTTTGGTTCGGAAGGAGAAATCAATCGCTTTGAAAGGCTAAATCTAACTATGTTGGCACTTGAAAAAAGACTTAAGGCAGTAGGCGGGGTCATTAGTTTTTTTAAGAAAAATGATAAAGAGATAGAAGTAAATATAAGGATACCGAACGGAGGGTGAAAAAAGTGTCAACAACTATTTTATTAGTGGATGACCATGCAGTCGTACGCTCAGGGTTGAAAATGCTATTAAATGAAGTTGATGGCGTAGAAGTTGTTGGAGAGGCTTCAGAGGGAGATGAAGCAATAAAAAAGGTGGAGGAATTACAGCCACATCTTGTGTTAATGGATTTAAGTATGCCCCATGGCAGAGATGGACTTTCGGCAACGATTGAAATAAAGAAAAGATGGCCTAGAACACAAATCTTAATATTAACGATGCATGATGATGAAGAATATTTGTTTCGTGTCATCCAAGCTGGAGCCTCTGGCTGTATTTTGAAAAGTGCCTTGCATCATGAATTGGTACAGGCGATCAAAATCGTTGCAGAAGGCTCTGCTTATTTATACCCAACAGCAACAAAAAGATTGATGGAAGACTATCTTGACCGAATAAAAAACGGGGCAGATCGGGATACATATTCACTCTTAACGGAACGCGAAAAAGAGGTCCTAACACTAATTGCAAAAGGCTTTTCCAATAAAGAAATAGCTGAAAAGCTAGTGCTAAGCGTTAAAACAATTGAAAATCACAAATCGCATATAATGGAAAAATTAAAATTAAAAACAAGACCAGAGCTAGTTGAATACGCCTTAAAAAAGGGCTTACTAGGATATGGTGTATAATGTAAGGGAGTATGAAATCTCCAAGAAAGGAAAAGAATTTACAAATGATTCGGAATAAAATTGTTGCATTGATTATTATCGATGAGATGGGCAGGATCAATTCAATTAATCAAGCAGCGAGAGAACGATTTAAATTACAAATAACAGAATGGAAGGGCAAGGACGTTCAGGCTCTATTTCCTCTGCTTAATGTAAAAAAATTATTTTCTGCTCAGCATTGTACACTTACGACAAAAGCCTCGATTAATGGGACAACGGCAAACTGGCTTCTATCGTGCGAATTGATTGAGCTGGGAAATCACCATTATTGTATGTTATCGATAGCTAATGATAAAGATGAGATGAATTCAAATCAAGGGATAAATGAGGAGCTACAAGCATCGTTATCAGAGCTAGTCGATTTGAAATTTGCCTTAGACGAATCGTCAATCATTGCAATAACAGACAGACAAGGGATCATCACGTATGTAAATGATAAATTTTGTGAGGTTTCCAAATATTCGCGGGAAGAATTAATCGGAAAAAGCCATCGATTGGTGAACTCTGGTTATCATTCAGCTGATTTTTTTCGCCATTTGTGGCAGACGATTGCCTCCGGTACGGTATGGAAGGGGGAGATCAAAAATAAAGCGAAGGATAGCACGTATTATTGGGTCGATACAACGATCGTTCCATTTCTAAATAAAGAGGGGAAGCCATATCAATATTTAGCCATTCGTAATGAGATTACAGCAAGAAAACGGGCCGAAGCTGAGCTGGAGGAAACAATTGCGGAATTGTATGATTTAAAATTCGCCATTGATGAGTCTTCCATTGTGGCGATTACGGATCGAAAGGGAATCATTACATATGTAAATGATACGTTTTGCAAAATCTCGAAGTTTAATAGGGATGAGCTGATTGGCAATAGTCATCGGATTATAAACTCGGGATTTCACTCTCCAGAATTTTTCAAGGAGCTTTGGAGAACAATCGGGAAAGGAAAGGTATGGAAGGGTGAAATCAAAAATAAAGCGAAGGATGGTACGTATTATTGGGTTAATACGACGATCATTCCATTTATTAATAATGAAGGGAAACCATATCAATATTTAGCGATACGTAATGAAATCACTGCGAGAAAACGGGCAGAGGAAGAACTTCAGCAAATGATGAGAAAGCTTATCGGCTTACAGGAGGACGAACGGAAAAAACTATCAAGAGAGCTTCACGATGGAATTGGCCAAAATCTGTATAGTCTTCTTATCATGACAAATCGTTTACGTTCAAAACCCGACCTAGAAATCATTGACCAAATTGAAATGGAGATTTCAAATGTAATTGAGGAAATAAGACAAATTTCATGGCAGCTAAGACCATCAATATTGGATGATTTAGGATTAATCCCGGCTATTCGCTCCTTTATTAATAAGGTCGCAACGCATTATGGGTTGAAAACACATTTTACATATGAGCTCCAACGAAGGCTTTCGTCTGATGTGGAAACGAATATTTATCGAATTGTGCAAGAGGCGATCACAAATGCATGCAAATATGCGAAAACAGATGAGCTTGCCTTATCTATAGTAGAGAAGACAGATCATCTTGAAGTTTCCATCACTGATAAAGGGATTGGTTTTGATCAAACAAAAACACAAAGTGGCGTCGGGCTATTTAGTATGGAGGAAAGAGCACGAACAATAAACGCTAATTTAAACGTATCATCAATCAAAAATAAAGGTACAACCATTACATTAATAGTACCGTTTAGTAAAGAGAGCATATGGTAATCAGTGATGCTCTCTTTTTTTAGTTGGCTTTGTTAAAGCTTATTTGTTGAATTATTCGTACTTTTTTAAGAGAGTACGTAAGACTCCTGCTAAAGAGGCGTGCCTTACATACGTTTGAGATGAGAAGCGCCTTTTAGTCAAAAAATATTCCTCTTACCTCTTTCAAAGTTTATCATCCTCATAAAGAACATCTTTCCCAAATTTTTCGCTCATTGTTGCAAAAATGTAACATTTATCACTTACATAGGGGAAAAACAGAATCGAAATGAGGGAATTCCCTCATAACAATTTTCCTGTAAACTCTTTACAATGAACATATAAGACAAAAGAACGGCGGGGTGGCAAAGAGATGATAGCAGAAGTGAAAGCGAATGAAAAAGTAGTGAATACCCATTTCTTATCAAAAAACAGCATGGATGAATTAAAACAAAGAATGAATACAATTCACCTAAGAGCTGGTGAATATTTATATTCTGAAGGAGAAAAGGTAAATAAGCTTTTTTATTTAGTAAAAGGAACGATCACTCTTTATAAAAGTAATGATGAAGGTAAAGTGTTAACCTTAAATTATTATACGAAAGATGATATGTTCGGAGATTACATGTCTCATGATGATGGAAGAGCTATGGAAAATGCGAAAGCAATTGAGGATTCTGTCGTTGGTGTGATTGAAATACAAGAGATAGAAATGCTTTTGTGGCGTAATCGTGAGTTTTCAATTGAATTTACAAAATGGGTAAGTTATTCCCAGCTTTTAACACAAACAAAGCTAAGAGATTTAATGTTTTTTGGGAAAAATGGTGCATTGGCATCTGTCCTCATTCGTATGACAAACACGTATGGTATCAAAAACGATGAAAAATGGGAAATTACCAAAAAGTTTACGCACGATGAAATCGCCTGTTTAATCGGAACCCCTAGAGAAACAGTGACACGGATCATAAATCAATATAGAAAAGATGGACTTGTAGCATATGATAAAGGATATATTACAATTCTAAATCTGGAAGGACTGCGTAGTATTTGTAAATGTGAGGATTGTCCAATGCAAGTTTGTCGATTATAAATGAAAGAAAGCAAATGAAAACAGTCTTCTTAATAGAAGGCTGTTTTCATTTGCTTTAACAGAGATTTTGACCTTTAAGTTATATGTTCAATCTAAACGAAATTGCTTAGGTGGAGGATAACTTTATATCTAGTTTATTCAACTATCAATTAATCGAAACCACGCTATCCTGTCAGCATCGTCTACACTAGCGTCCTGATTATTATAACTTTTACAAAAAAAGGGAAGGATTTCTAGGTGTTTATGTTAATATATGTAAGGGAGAATGATAGTTAGATAGAAACTGTTCTTCATACATAAATATATCTTCAATAAATGAAAGGATGATAAGATTGAATCCGACTTTAGAGAAAAGCCAATTTGAACAAAGGTTCCCGGAAGAACTCATTGAAATCATTGCATTAACTGGACATTCAGGCGTTAGTGGTAGTAAATTCGGTGAGCGTAGTTTGTGGACTGCATCGATTAGTTTGCTAGCCTGGAAGGATTTACGTTATGGTCAGCATGTGGTAAAGAAGGAAATTTTTTTAGACTGGTTAGTTACAGATGAAGAGTTAGAGGAATCAAGAGATTTATTACAAGCACATAAGATTGTCAAATTACAGGTCCGCAAAGCAGAAAATATGATGATGCTTGTTCGCGTTCTAGATAATCATTATCAAGATGATGAATTAGAAAAGATATTACAAGAAGAATTGAAGCCTGTTTATTATAATGATGAAATCCTTGGTCAGTTTGAATTAGTAAAAAGCGTTAATCTTTTTCAAAAAGAAATTACTTGGCTAAATAAGGATTGCTCTTTATATTTTAATTGGGATGAAAATAAGGCTGCAATGGACGAATCTTTGAAAACTGCCCATGAACTTTTTAATAATCAGGCGCAATGGGATAAAGCAATTCGAAACTATGCTGCAAAAGAGCTTGTGGATTTAGCAAATGATTGGTTACAGGATAATGAAGAAGCGGAAATAACCGAAATTACAAAGGAACTATTTGTAGAGCTGATGAGCATTGACAGCATTTCAGTTTACGATGATGGTGAATTTGAAATTTTCTTCTCTGACGGCGATATGTTTTGGGGACATTCGATTATCGTAAATGGAGATATTAATGGGAACTTTACATCAGCTGAAATAGCTGGATAGCAATCTACGTTAAAGTATGAAAACAGAAAACCTAAGTGTTAATTATTTCAACATTTTTAGGTTTTCTGTCTGAGTGAAATTTTGCTAAATTTCGTAACAGCTACCTGGGCTTTTGGATTTTGTTCATACATTTTCTAAATGCATTTAATAATCCCTTTTATTCCCCCGTTTTACATATTCCCAATCTGCCTCAATATTCTTTCTCATTTTCACTAAATATTGGTAGATCTTTTCTTTGTCCTCGTCTGTAAAATCTTTGAGAATGACATTTGAAGAGTGTTCTAATTCTCTTTCAAAGAAAGGATTAAGCTGCATCCCTTTTTCAGTAGCATATAGCTTTTTTATTTTCTTATTTTCCTCATCACTTACCTTGACGATAAACCCTTGTTGCTCTAATTTTTTGATTGCTCTAGCAGCTGTTGTTCGATCGACTTTAATCATTTCAGCTACTTTTTCCTGGATAATTCCAGGATTCTCGCAAATTCTTACTAAATATAAAAATTGTCCTTTATTTAAATTTAAGTCTTTAAATTCAATATTTGCAATTGATTCTAGGCATCTTGCAATCATGCCAATTTCTCTAAGAATATGCTTCATAGAATTTGACTCCCTATTTTTTATCTATTTTATCACAATTGGAAGTGATTAACATTCGATCAGTAGTTTAACGAAAAAATATTGCAAATGCAACAAAAAACATCGTGATATTATATGACAATATGAGAGACAAAGGGGAAACAAGATTGTAAATTATTGATATAAGTTAGCAACATACTTATAAAAATAATTTTCTGAATCTTAAAAATAATCAGACTAAGGAGATGAGAGAGTTGACAAACTTGAAGCAACAACCACCGTTTGCTGGGATAAGAACGTTTATGAAATTGCCACATACGAATGATTTGGAAAATGTTGATTTTGCAGTAATTGGCGTTCCGTTTGATACAGGTGCTGGTTATGCAGTAGGAACTAGATTTGGTCCAGCTGCTATAAGAGAGATGTCACAAAGGCTACGGCCAATCAATCCAGCGTTAAATATGATTGATCTATCAAAATATATGAATGGCATCGATTATGGAGATTTAACGGTGCATCCGGGGTATATTGAATATTCATATGAGGAAATTGAAGCACAGCTAGAGCCAATTTTTGAAAAAGGGATTATCCCAATTCTATTAGGAGGAGATCATTCAGTTTCATTGCCTCATATTAGAGCAGCTGCAAAGAAATATGGACCGGTAAGCTTGGTACATTTTGATGCACATTCAGATACGTGGAGAAGTGATGACCCTAAAAAGAAATATTCTCATGCAAATATGTTTAGTCTTGGCGCTGATGAGGGAGTGATTGACCCACATACATCGATACAAATGGGAATGAGAGGTGGAGGGCCGAACCCAGATTTTGAATCATCTATTGCGTTAGGATATGAGGTGCTATCAACAGATGATGTGAAAAAATTAACGGTAGCGGAATTATGTGAAAAGGTAAAGCAAAGGGTGAAAAGTCGTCCAGTATTTTTAACATTTGATGTTGATTTTCTAGATCCGGTATATGCACCAGGTACGGGGACACCAGAGGTTGGCGGATTTACAACGTATGAAGCAATGCAAATGATAAGAGGAATATGTGGAATTAATATCATTGGCTTTGATATTGTCGAAACTTTACCAGACCGTGATCCGGCGAAAGTAACAGCATTAAACGCAGCAACCATTACACACCAGGTTTTATCAATTATTGCAATGAAAAAAAGTGTCGAGATAGAAGCGATCGTTTAATAAACTTACAAAATAATAGTAAAGGATGATTTTATGTATAAACCACAAGCGACATACAAGGTTCCTGGCTTCTCAGGAATAAGAACATTTATGCATTTACCATATATCACAAACGATTTAGAAAATGTTGATTTTGCTGTTATCGGTGTTCCGTTTGACACAGGTGCCAGTCATGCAGTAGGAACTCGTTTTGGACCTTCAGCAATAAGGGAAATGTCGCAAAGAATAAGAGGAGTAAATCCAGCTTTAGATATCGATATATTTGAATTCATGTCAGGGATTGATTACGGGGATATACTTGTGCATCCAGGTTATATTGAATATTCCTATGAAGCTATAGAAGAGCAGCTTACACCCATTTTTGAAAAAAACATTATTCCTATTTTACTAGGTGGAGATCATTCGATTTCATTGCCACATTTAAGAGCGGCAGCAAAAAAATATGGACCGGTAAGTTTAGTTCATTTTGATGCACATTCAGATACATGGAGAAGCAGTGACCCTCGGAAAAAATATTCACATGGTAATATGTTTAGCTTAGCGGTAGATGAAGGGATTGTTGATCCTTATTCATCGATTCAAATGGGCATGAGAGGCAGTGGACCAAATCCAAATCTTGAATCTTCTATAGAGCTTGGATATGAAGTATTATCAACAGATGATGTAAAGAAGCTACCAATTATTGAGCTATGCGAAAAGGTAAAAAATCGTGTTGGAACGAAGCCTGTATTCCTAACATTTGATGTAGACTTTCTAGATCCGATCTATGCTCCAGGTACTGGGACACCTGAGGCTGGTGGTTTTACAACCTATGAAGCGATTCAAATGATAAGAGGAATCGCAGGAATCAATATTATCGGCTTTGATATCGTCGAAACCTTACCAGATCGCGATCAATCAAACTTAACTGCTCTGCACGCAGCAAACATTACCTTTCAAGTACTCTCAATTATTGCAAAGAATAAAAGTTTAGAAGCTTCCTTACAACTATAAAGCTAGCTAGTTTAAAAATACTTACACCTATTTATATAATACTGAAAATTTTAAATTTTTCAAGAACTTTCATATAAAAAGTGCAACATACCCATTTTTGTGAAATTAACTTTGAAAAGGATGATGATGATAATGTATAAACCAGAAATTAGCCGAGGGGTTCCAGGCTTTTCCGGAATTCGCACCTTTATGCACCTGCCACATGTGAAGGACGATTTAGAAAATGTTGATTTTGCAGTAATTGGCGTACCTTTTGATACAGGTGTTAGCTATGCGATCGGCACAAGATTTGGTCCGTCTGCTATTCGGGAAATGTCACAAAGGATCAGAGGAATTAATCCTGCTTTGGATCGCTTGAATATTTTTGACTATTTATCCGGAGTTGATTACGGTGATTTAACTGTTCATCCCGGCTATATTGAATATTCCTATGAAGCTATTGAAGAACAGTTAGCCCCAATCTTTCGTCATAACGTTATTCCGATTCTGCTCGGAGGCGATCATTCGATATCACTTCCACATTTACGAGCAGCTGCAAAAAAATACGGTCCAATAAGTCTTGTCCATTTTGATTCCCATTCAGATACTGGAAGAAGCCTTGATCCACGAAAGAAATATTCCCATGGAACAATGTTTAGTATAGCTGTTGATGAAGGAATTGTTGATCCGTATTCCTCTATTCAAATTGGCATGCGCGGGACATCGATAACGAAAAATCCGTATCAGCCTGCTCGAGATATGGGGTTTGAATTATTAACAACAGATGATGTAAAAGCAATGGAAATCTCCAAATTAACACAATTAATTAAAGCTAGAGTCAGCGATAAACCAGTGTTTTTAACATTTGATGTTGATTTCCTTGACCCTGTTTTTGCTCCGGGAACAGGAACACCTGAGGTAGGCGGCTTTACAACCTATGAAGCATATCAAATGATTCGCGGAATTTCAGGAATCAATATGATTGGTTTTGATATCGTCGAAACTTTGCCAGATCGAGATCCTGCTCATATTACAGCGTTAAATGCTGCAAATATCACCTTTCAAGTACTGTCCATTATCGCACAAAATAAGAAGGCTAAGCTTCAAAATCCATTGGAAATAAGCTCGATGTAAAAGATGGAGCTTCACACATAATGAATAATTTTTTCTGATTTGATTCAAATCTTGTTTAGAAGGGGGTAATGGATGATGCTTCGAAAAAGTCCACTTTTAACCATTTTATTATGTGCAATGATCGTCCTTTCAGCTGCTTGTAGTGAAGGGGGAACAGAATCTGCAAATGGTTCAACGAATGCTGCTCAAGCTCCAAATGATAAAGTGCTCAATATTGGAATGAGCAATGGGCCGTTAATGTTTAACCCAATTGATACAGATGCATCAGGCTCAAATGGTGTCAATTATGTTGCAGGTTTTATGTTTGAAACGTTATTTGAAATGACAGCTCCATTAGAGTTTGAAAATGTATTAGCTGAATCATATACAATTGGCGAGGATGGTAAAACATTTACGATTACCTTAAAGGATAATGTGAAATGGACTGATGGTACCCCATTTACTGCGGATGACGTTGTATTCACGATAAATTTAATCGCAAATCCAAAAACCCTGACAACGGTTGGTAACTATATTACAGCATTTGATGGCTTAGGGGAAAACGGGAAGCTCCCAGAAGGTGTCACAGAGTTACCATCTGTAAAAGCAATAGATGATACGACTGTTCAATTCGTAACAAAAAATCCTGTTGACCCTAATTTAATTTTGGAACGTTTATCAGATTTATTTATTGTTCCAAAACATGTATTAAAGGATGTGAAGCCAGAGGAATTAAATCAAAATCCATTTTGGCAAAATCCTACTGTTACTACAGGACCATTTAAGTTTGAAAAATATGCAAAAGATCAATATGTACATCTAGTTGCCAACGAAAATTACTACCAAGGGAAACCGAAGCTTGACGAAATTTACATTAAAATTATGCCGCCAGCAAACTTAGTTGCTCAATTACAAACAGGTGAGCTTCATATGAATGCAGCACAGGCGGGAACGGGAAACATTCCTGCTCTTGAATGGGATACGGTGAAAAAAATGGAGCATATGAAAACGTCTGAGGAGTCAGTGCGCAGGTATATCAATATGGAATTTAATACAGAGGTGTTTCCTGATAAGCGTTTTAGACAAGCGCTAGCTTATGCGATTGATAAAGAGGTTTTAATCAATGACCTGATCAAAGGATATGGTGATATCGTTGATGGTCCGTATACTCCATCACATCCTTATTATGACCCGAATGTTAAAAAATACGAGTATAACCCCGAAAAGGCGAAGGAGCTATTAGAAGAAATAGGCTGGGATTTTAATAAAGAAATAGAATTAATTGTTCCAACTGGAGATCAAGCGAGAGAAATGGCTGGTACGATTTTGCAGCAATACTTTCAGCAAGTTGGTCTTAAGGTGAAAATTACGAACTACGATTTTGCCACAACTGTTCAAAAAGCGGTATCACATGATTTTGAAATGATGATTATGAGCTTTGGCAGCATCGTTGATCCGGACGGTCCAGCTGTAACCTTTACATCAAATGGCGCTCTTAATGATATGCAATATAAGAATGAGAGAGTTGATGAATTGTTTGCAATGGGAATTGCTGAAAGCGATGAAAATAAACGAAAGGAAATCTACAGTGAATTGCAAGGGATTATTCAGGAGGAAGTACCGCTTATTTCATTGTTCTCAGATAATAACTTAATTGCTATTCATAAAGACTTAGAGGCAAGAGGCGGAACGATTTATGCGCCACATTTCAACGCACATTTATGGGAGTTGAAAAATTGAGAATGTAAGTGAGGTGACAAGGAGATGGAAAAATTACTTGAGGTAGATAGGTTGCAAACAGCATTTCAAACGGAAAATGGAGAGGTTGTTTCAGTTGATGAGGTTAGTTTTACACTAACCTCTGGTGAAACAATTGCAATCGTTGGAGAATCTGGCTGTGGTAAAAGTGTTACATCGTTATCGATCATTCGATTATTAGGGAAGCATGGGTTTATTAAAAATGGCAGCATCCAATTTAAAGATCGAGATATAGCACAATTAACTGAAAGTGAAATGCGTGATATACGCGGAAGGGATATTTCGATTATCTTTCAGGAGCCAATGACATCGTTAAATCCCGTCTATACAATTGGTAACCAAATGTTAGAGCCATTGTTCATGCATATGAAAATGAATAAAAAAGAAGCATGGAAATATGCGATAGATATGCTACGGAAAGTAGGAATTTCACGGCCAGATGAGATTATGAATCAATATCCTCATTCACTATCAGGTGGGATGAGACAGAGGGTAATGATTGCGATGGCATTATCGTGCAACCCCCAGCTGCTAATAGCGGATGAGCCAACTACAGCATTGGATGTCACCATTCAATCGCAAATTCTTAGATTAATGAAAAAGCTAAAGGAAGATTATAACACTTCAATTCTATTTATCACACATGATTTAGGGGTTGTGGCAGAGATGGCTGATAAGGTCATCGTCATGTATGCAGGACAGGTCGTTGAAGAAGCGGATGTGTTCACCCTATTTGATGACCCGAAACACCCGTACACAAAAGGGCTAATGGATTCAATTCCACATTTAGAGATTGATCCAAATGAGAAGCTGCGAACGATTGAAGGGACAGTTCCATCTCTTTACCAGATGCCTTCAGGATGTCGCTATCATAACAGATGTCCAATAGCCACAGAGCGTTGCAAATCAGAAGCTCCAATTCTTAAGTCTGTCGCTGAAAACCATAAGGTGCGCTGCTTATCAGTAAGTTAACGATGGAAAGGGGTTGCTGCATTTGAATAGTCCTTTATTAAAAGTAGAAAATGTAAAAAAATACTATCCGATTAAAAGAGGGATATTGTCAAAAACGGTTGCACATGTGAAGGCAGTAGACGAGGTTTCCTTTCAAATTTATCCTGGTGAGACACTTGGTCTTGTAGGCGAATCTGGTTGCGGTAAATCAACGCTTGGTCGGAGTATTATCCAATTAGAAAGCATTTCACAAGGAAATATATTGTTTAATGATGTGAATTTAGCAAAGATCTCTAAATCAGAGCTAAGAAAGATTCGAAATCAAATCCAAATTATTTTTCAGGATCCTTATTCATCGTTAAATCCGCGCAAAAGGGTTAGAGATATTCTCATTGAGCCTCTCATTGTACATGAAAACCTTAGTCGTCCTGAAATGGAGAAAAAGATTCATGACTTAATTCAAATTGTTGGGCTTTCTAAACATCAACTTAATAAATATCCACATGAATTTTCAGGTGGGCAAAGACAAAGAATTGGGATTGCAAGGGCTCTTATTTTAAATCCAAAATTTATTGTTTGTGATGAACCAGTTTCCGCATTAGATGTATCGATTCAAGCGCAAATATTAAATTTGTTGAAGGATTTGCAAAAGGAATTTGGCTTAACCTATTTGTTCATTGCTCACGGATTAGGGGCAGTAAAGTATATGAGTGATAAAATTGCGGTCATGTATTTAGGGAAAATTGTAGAATTCGGAAAAACAAATGACCTTTTCCAAAACCCTAAGCATCCATATACAAAAGCGTTATTAGATGCATATCCACCACCAAATCCACATTTAAGAAATAAAGAAAGAATCGTTTTAGAGGGGGATGTACCGAATCCTGCTAATCCACCAGCTGGATGTCGCTTTCATACTAGATGTCCGTTAGCGCAAAAGCTTTGTCGGGAGGTTGAACCAAGGCTAGCAGGAAATGAGCATACGGTAGCCTGTCATTTTCCCTATAACTAAATTGGAGAAAAGGAGGTCATAACATGTTCCAGTATTTAACAAGAAGAATTTTAATATCGATTCCTGTTTTATTTGGGGTTACTTTACTGAATTTCGTCCTTATTTATTTTTCGCCTGGTGATCCAGCCGAGCTTTCCCAAAATCCTAATGCGACTGAAGCAGACCGTGAACTCCGCCGAGAGATGCTAGGCTTGGATGACCCGTTTTTTATCCAATATGTCAAATGGCTGTGGGGCTTGCTTCAAGGTGATTTAGGAACTTCTTTCACATCATTTCAACCGGTAGCAACAATGATAGTAGATAAGCTAGGTCCGACATTGCTTCTCATGATTAGCTCAATCATCGTTGCCTATTTAATCGCGATTCCAATTGGAATTCTTAGTGCGATTCGCCAATACACATGGCTTGATTATCTCTCAACAACCGGCGCCTTTCTAGGAGTTTCAATTCCAAATTTCTTCTTCGGCTTAGGAGCAATCTATATTTTCGGTGTTGTTTGGGGCGTATTACCGACTGGTGGCATGAATACGCTAGGACAGTCAGGCTTTGGTGATTTATTGCTCCATTTAATTCTGCCAACCTTAACATTAGGAACAGCGATTGCTGGAGGGATGGTTAGATATGTTCGCTCAAGCGTATTAGAGGTTCTCGGGCAGGACTTTTTACGAACAGCTCGCTCTAAAGGGTTAAAGGAATTTGTTGTCATTAATAAACATGCATTAAAGAATGCGTTAATTCCAATTATTACAATTGTCGGCATGGATATCCCGTTATTAATCGGCGGTTCTGTCATTACGGAAACGATCTTTCAATGGCCTGGAATGGGGCAATTAACGATTCAATCGATTTTATCTCGTGATTACCCAACATTAATGGCAATCAATTTAATTGCTGCAGTAAGTGTTTTAATTGCGAATATTTGGGCAGATGTCATGTATGCAGTTGTCGATCCGCGTGTGAAATATCATTAATTAGAAAAGGTGGTAATAAAATGTCTTCAATAAATGTCGATGCAAGGACAGCATTAGAAGATAAGACCTTGATAACTTCTAATGAGGAAGTTCAAAAAGGCTCAAGTTTATTTAGGACTACTTTGCGGAAGTTTTATAGGCATAAGCTGGCAATGGTCGGGACGTTCATATTTGGATTATTATGTTTAATGGTAATCTTTGCACCGCTAATAGCTCCATATGACCCGAATGCAATTGTCGGAACGTTCAATGCTGGACCGTCCCTAGAGCATTTATTAGGCACTGATCAAATGGGGCGTGATGTGTTAAGTAGATTAATTTTCGCCTCAAGAATTTCGTTGGCTGTCGGACTTGGTTCAGTGGCGATTTACATTATTATTGGGACAATTGTTGGGGCGGTTGCCGGTTATTTTGGTGGTTGGGTCGATATGGTGATTAACCGATTTATTGATGTATTTATGTCATTCCCATATTTAATGGTCATCTTAGTATTAGTGACAATTATCGGTCCTGGCTTGTTTAATATTATGCTAGTGCTTGGTATATTAGGCTGGCCATATGTTGCTCGATTAGTAAGAGCAAGCATCCTTTCTATAAAGGAGCAGGATTATGTGAAGGCGGGTGTTGCATTAGGCTATCGTTCACCAAGAATCATCTTTCATCATATTTTGCCGAATACAATCGCACCTATCCTTGTTAATGCTACATTCGGAGCAGCGTCAGCTATTATTGCAGAGTCATCATTAAGCTTTTTAGGGATGGGCGTTCAACCACCTTCAGCGAGCTGGGGGAATATGCTAACAACGGCTCAATCGATTACGGCGTTAACAAATCAACCTTGGCTTTGGATCCCACCTGGAATCATGATTGTATTAGCTGTGCTTTCAATCAATTTTATCGGTGATGGAGTGAGAGATGCGTTAGATCCAAAAAGCTTTAAGTAAAGAAATGGGGCTCTAAAATGAATATACTAAATAAAATGAATATGTTTAAAGCGTATCCGAAAGATGCGCTTGTCTTTATTTTAGCTAGCTTTATTAACTCAAGCGGAAAAGCCCTTATGTGGCCATTGATCACCTTATATGTTAGCTCAGAATTAGGAAAATCATATGGCGAAGCAGGAATGGTCATCTTACTCCAATCATTGTTTGGAATTTTTGGAGAGATTATCGGAGGAATGCTTTATTACCGGCTAGGTCCGAGAAAATTAATTGTTGGGTCGACACTTGCATCGGGGATAGCGATCCTATCGATAGTCTTTATTGAAAATTGGTATCTCTATATTGTGATGATGTGTGCACTTGGGATGATGAATGGGATTACAATGCCAGGGGTTCATTCCTATATAGGTTTCCGCTGGAAGGAATTTCGCAAACGCTTGTTTAATATTGTCTATGTTTGCAATAATCTTGGTCTAGCATTTGGTGCTGCGGCTGGTGGCTTGCTGGCGGCGATATCCTTTCAGCTTACGTATGTAGTTACAGGCGTGATTACGATTATCTTTGCATGCTTTTTATTTACATTTATGAAATCAGAGGCAGAAGAAACGAAGCAAGTAAATACGGGAAAAATTTTGCGTCATGATGCACCTCTATTAAAAGATTATAAGGTTTATTTATTTCTATCAATTGGGGCAAGCTTTTATTGGATTACCTTTAATTTTTGGGGGACAGGTGTCGGACCTTATTTAGTAGAGCAAGGCTATGAAATTTCCTTATATAGTTTTTTATGGACAATCAACGGGATTGTTATACTTGCTGGACAGCCGATTCTCATATTTTTGAAACGAACGATTGCTAAATCTATTAATGCCCAATTAATTACTGCTGCAATCTTTTGTACAATTGGATATACCTTTTTATTGCTTTTCCATGACCATTACAATTTCTTTCTCTTAGGAATGATTGTTTGCACTCTTGGAGAAATGTTAATTTTACCTGCGATCCCTTTATATTTTTCAGAAACAACCGGCCGTGATGCCCCCTTCTATTTAGGTGTGTCAGGTGGATTCGCAAATATAGGAAGAATGTTTGGCCCGCTGATTATCGGGAATTTATATGATTTTTTCGGAATCGTTTCGGTTTTAGTATGCATATCAGGAGTTTCGATCTTAACGATTATCTTCTTTTCACTGCATGCGATTAACTATAAATCAAGAACACTTAGTAGAAATGAACGAAAATATCTTGAAATGTATTAAAAATGAACTGGAAGGAGAGATTGTAGAATGAAGCTCATCCCTGAGTCAAACAAACTAGTAGACTATTTGGAAGAACTGCATGTTGTCGATTATTCACATCCGATGATTCAAAAGAAGGTTGCAGAATTGTTTAAGCGGGAATTATCAGAGATTGAAAAAATTAAAATCGCTTTTGAATTTGTTCGTGATCAAATATCACATAGCTGGGATATCCAAAGCGATCGTGTAACCTGTAAAGCATCAGACGTCCTTTTCTATCAAGAAGGGATTTGTTATGCAAAGGCAAATTTGTTGGCTGCGATTTTGCGATCAGTTGGTATTCCAACAGGCTTTTGTTATCAGAGACTAATGATCTTTGATACTCCAGAGGATGGTTACTCGCTCCATGCTCTTAACGGAGTTTTCCTTACCTCATTAAATCGTTGGATTCGCTTAGATGCACGTGGAAATAAACCAGGGGTAAATGCCCAATTTTCAATAAATGAAGAATATTTAGCGTTTCCGATAAGAGAAGAATTTGCTGAAAAGGATTATCCGACTATTTTTGTTAAGCCTAATCCGAAAACAATTAAAACATTAGAGAATCATCGTCATGCACTTGACATGTATAAATACTACTTACCTGAAGTGCTATAGAAAGGAAGAGCATTGCTACAAAGCTTTGCTCTTTCTTAGATAAGAAATTACTTTTCTCAAATGAACTAAAATTAAAAGTGCATGCTCTCAACCTCTTAATTATTCATTCTATGATAGGAAAAAAGAATTTAACGCTAAACCATATGATGAATCCAAATGTCCCTTTTAACTTGTAATCAACCATGCTTGAATTGTTTCCTCATATTTACCCTCTCGTTACTATTTATCCTAAGGAAAAACTGATACGAAGATTATAAAAATAAATAATAAAGCTGGAGTAAATGCCTTATTGAGTTTTATCATATGAGACAAATATGGCAATAATCGTAACATCAGCAAATAAGACGAACAGTGGAATGTAAAAGATATGAAAGAATATGCTATGATGTTGTATGGTGTAAGACATTAAGGAAGAATTTAGATGAGAGGAAACGATACATGTTACATGAATTTATTTTAACTATCCCGTATAAAGAAATTGATCAATATACAGATAAGCTGAATTCTGTAGGGGTCTATAATCTCTACTATGAATCTCCGATTGAAATCATCAAAGTTCAAAATGGATATAGTTACGAGGAAAAAGAGGATGAACAAGTAGAGCTGAAAATTTATGCTAGTGATTCTGAGGTAGAAGGGCTGCCTGAAGCTTATTTTACATTGCTTGAGGATACATTTTCTGTAGCAAGAGATGAAATCAAGTATTCGTCAGGAAATGAAACAGCATGGGAGCAAACGTATGAATTTGAAGATATCGATTTAGGAAACGATTGGGTCATTGTCTATCCGAATTCTACGGAACAATATGAAGGAAAGAATCTTTTAAAATTCGATCCACTTGCAGCATTTGGTACAGGTTTACATGAAACGACCCAAGGCTGTTTACGAATGATCCTAGATTCAGATTTAACGAATAAAACAGTCCTTGATTTAGGGACAGGCTCGGGAATGCTCACGATTGCTGCTTCACTTAAGGGAGCAAAAAGGGTTGTCGCCGTTGATTATGAGGATGTTGCTAGAGAGCTCTATCATAATGCAGAATTAAATGGGCTAGCAATTGATATTGAAGTCATTCAAGCGGATTTAATTACAGGAGATTACCAAATTAACGATACGTATGATGTCATTTTTATTAATATTGGGGCAAATGAAACGGTTAAGATTATCAATCGTCATGATTTATTGAAAAATAGTGATCAGTTTATTATTTCTGGTCTTGTCGAATGGAATTTGGATGAGCTATTGGCGTTGTTTGAAAAAGGAGGCTTTACGATACGGGAAAGAGCGCAAACGAATGAATGGGTTACAATTTCTTTTGAAAGGGAACGGTAAATTTCGTTCATTTTTTTCCTACAAGTGGGTTATTCTCTCAAAGCAAACTATGATAGAATAGAGTATATTTTACAGTGTAAAGGAGATTATTATGGAAAAAGTACTTGTTTTTGGTCATAAAAACCCAGATACAGATACAATCTGTTCTGCAATTGCGTATGCTGAATTAAAAAATAAGATTGGTCAAAATGCAGAGCCAGTTCGCTTAGGTGAAGTGAATGGGGAAACTCAATATGCGCTTGATTTCTTTAAAAAAGAAGCTCCTCGTTTAGTGGAAAAAGTAGCGGGTGAAGCGAAGGAAGTTATTTTAGTTGACCATAATGAGCGTCAACAAAGTGCCGACGACATTACAGAGGTACGTGTTCTTGAAGTTATTGACCATCACCGTATTGCTAATTTTGAAACAAGTGATCCTTTATATTATCGTGCAGAGCCAGTTGGCTGTACAGCAACAATTTTAAACAAATTGTACAAGGAAAAAGGTGTACAAATTGAGAAGGAAACAGCTGGTTTAATGCTATCAGCTATTATCTCAGACTCTCTACTATTCAAATCACCAACATGCACACAGGAAGATATCGATGCTGCAAAGGAATTAGCTGAGATTGCTGGTGTTGATGCAAATACATATGGCTTAGATATGTTAAAAGCTGGTGCTGATTTAAGTGACAAAACAGTGGAACAATTAATCTCACTAGATGCGAAGGAATTCCAAATGGGTTCAAGCAAAGTGGAAATTGCTCAAGTAAACGCTGTTGATACAAATGATGTACTTGTGAAAAAAGAAGAAATTGAAGCTGCTTTATCAAATGTCGTTGCTAGCAAAGGCTTAGATTTATTCTTATTCGTTGTAACAGATATTTTAACAAACGATTCAGTTGCGGTTGCAATCGGTAAAGAAGCTGCAAAAATTGAGAAAGCATTTAATGTAACGCTTGATAATAATCAAGCAACACTTAAAGGTGTAGTATCTCGTAAAAAGCAAATCGTTCCTGTTTTAACAGAGGCTTTTACAAATTAATAGAGAAGAGAAGGCATCGAATAAGGGGTGCCTTCTCTTTTTTATTCTCAATGAATTGTAGCTATCTGCTTCTCCTTTGCTGAATCCTTCCCTTTTGTTGGTTTAAAAATCGCAAGGCTCATAACGAGGAAGGATAAAATACCGATAACACCGAGCGTACCAATACCGTTCGCAAATACCGCTTTATCAAAAAATAAGAAATCCTTCAGTTGGTCAATACTAAATCGAAATGGAACCCATGAATAAAGATAATCCTTTGTAATCTGTGGGAGCATTTCTGGTGCAATCGTTAAGATCGGCATTGAGAAAAATAATAATAAAATAAATAATGGTGCTGCTGGGTAACCAATCCAATTAAGCAATGCATTTTGCAAAAAGAAAAAGCATAGGCCGATAAACAATAATAGGATAAACAGTGCACCTGAATGTGGGACCGTTACATCTAAAACCTGTGTCGCAAAAAATAGAATAATGGCAGAGACCGCTGATACGTATACAAGTCCAGCTACGATTTGTCTAGCAATTGTTTTAGCTGTCCATTTTCCGTCAGAGCTTTTCTTAAGCAGCGTATAAAGCACCATAGAGCTGAAAAAGGTTGTTATCCACAGTAATTGAGTAAATAGTGCTGGTGTATTTCCGTTTGCATTGTTTTCGGCTACAGCATTGATTTTTTCGGTTTTAATTGTAATCGGACTTGCAAGTGATTTAGCTAAATCAACGGTTATTGGGATTTTCATTTCCTCAATTTGCGTATAGAGCTGTGCTTGAACCTGTGCGTTTAAATTTGCTACTACGCCATTTGATACCTGTGCAGCAACATTTGCCCCTGTTAAATTTAGCCCTTCATTAATGGTTATTGAAGCTGTTGGTGCTTTAGGAGTTTCCGTTAATAACGAAAAGATATTTTGAGATAAATCCTCAGGTAATAAAATTGTCGCATAGATTTCTTTATCATTCATTGCTTCTAGTGCAGCATCCTCTGAAATGAAGTGCCACTTTACCTCATTTAAATCATTCTTTTTTAGATTTTCTACTAAGGTTTCACTAATGTTGAGCTTATGACCATTTGGCAGCGTGACTCCAGCATCCTCGGTGACAATTGCGATCGGTAAATTTTTTGGTGTCGGATTAACGGTTGAACCCATAAAAGCAAAGGTGAAAATCGTTGTGAGAAGAGCGATTCCTCCTAAGCCAATCCAGAGTAGTTTATTGCGAATAAATCGATTCATATCATCGTCCTCCTTTTTTTAGACATGGTGTTGAATAAAAAACGATATGTCGTATATAATGCAATTATAAAAAATCTATTTCAGCAATCAATGAGCAATATATGTTGATTCGTATAATAAACAACAGTCAGAACGAAATTGTCGTCTAATTTACAAAAAAAGGGTAGGAGGAGGTTTTCTAATGGCAAAAAAGACAGACCTTCGGGTAATAAGAACACAAAAGCTAATCAAGGAAGCATTTTTAACGTTAATTGAAAAAAAGGGGTTTGAAGCAATAACAATTCAAGATATAGCGGATGAGGCTGTCATTAATCGGGCGACATTTTATTTGCACTATCAGGATAAATACGATTTGCTTGAACAAATCAGTGATTCCTATTTGAAGGAGCTAATGGATGTATTGAATATTTCCTTTCATCTTAAAAAAGGGGAGGTAAATGTAAAGAAATTTAAAATAACGTTAAAAAGAATTCTAAGGAATATTGAAGAAAATAGTCATTTTTATAAAGTGATGCTAGGGGAAAATGGGATTCCTAACTTTTCTAGCAAAATAGAAAAATGCTTATATGATAAATTTAAAGGAAGCTTTAAAGAGATATTAGGGGATTTGAACAAATTAAACATCCCATATGAGTTAATCCTTTGTTTTATTAGCTCAGCATATATCGGAGTTTTGAAGTGGTGGCTCAATAACGATACAAAATATAGCGTAGATTTTATGGCAGACAAGCTAGGAAACATCATAACAAAAGGCCCGATGAATGCAATCGGTCATAAATTGATATTCTTAGAAGAAAACGAAGCCCTAGATTAATTGACAGCTAAATAAAATCAATTTTACAATAACGATATGCTTTGTTTAATGAAATGTTAGCGGTAACAATTGGGGACAGTCCCCAAAAACAACTGAAAAGTAGAAAATAGGACAGTCACTTTTAAAGTGGGGACTGTCCCCACTAAGGGTGGAAGCCTTATTTCACGCCAATTTCAATTGTTGAAAAACAGTTAATTGCAGCTTTCTTCCTCCTTTTGGGGACTGACCCCAAAAAGGAGGAGAAACAAAATGGCGCTTATTCAATGTCAGTTTTTTTCGGAGGTTTTATCGTTAAGTACATCGATGACGGTTATTTTGCCACAGCAAACGTCTTCGCAAATCGGTATGCAAAATCGGCAAGTGTCTGATAAGCATAAAACGCTGTATCTTCTTCATGGCTTTAGTGATGATGATACGATTTGGACGCGCCGTACTTCGATTGAACGCTATGTCGCACCATTAGGTTTAGCGGTTGTCATGCCACAAGTACATCAAAGCTTTTATACTGATATGAAATATGGTAACAAGTATTGGACATTTCTAACAGAGGAATTGCCTGAAATTGCACGCGCCTTCTTCCCGTTATCTGAAAAGAGAGAGGATAATTTTGTTGCGGGGCTATCGATGGGAGGCTATGGTGCTTTTAAATGGGCACTTCGCCATCCAGATAAAATTGCCGCTGCTGCAAGTCTATCAGGTGCTGTTGATATGGCAAATTGGATAAAGCAAGATGGGCATTTAGATGATGTATTTAAGCTTATTTATGGCGATGAAGATATTAAAGATACGGATAATGACCTATTATGGTTACTAGAACAAGGAGAACGGAATCCTGAACAACCAAAGCCAGCCCTTTATCAATGCTGCGGTACTGAGGATTTTTTATATGAGAGCAATCTAACGTTCAAAAAGAAATGTGAGCAAACAAGCTATTCGTTAACAACTGATTTTGGCCCTGGTACACATGAATGGGGCTATTGGGACGACAAAATCCAAGATGTTTTAAAATGGCTACCCTTGGCGCAAAAATAACGCCAAAAACAAAAGAGCGGTGATTTCAACTAGAGAAGTCACTGCTTTTCTATGTGAAAAATTGGTTAATAATAGAACGATAATATTCTTTTTATTATACTTATAGTATAATTACTAGGGTTAAGGAAAAGGAAAGGATAGGTGATTTGCATGATGAAGTTTTGTTCAATATTAATCGTATCAATCGTAATGTTCATAATCCCTGTTCTGAATTTAAAGGACCAGCCTGAAGTTGATCCTTTAAAACAAACCTCCTTTACCTCACTGCTTTTTGATCATGAATTTGAGATGACACAAATCGCATCTCTCCTTGAATTGCAAGGATCAAAGCTTCTGCTCGCCTATCGAGGATATGATCAGAATGCGATTCAATTAGTATTACATGATCAGCTTGTACTTAATGTAATCGAATTTTTTTCTCACGATAAACCGTTTTTCATTGTGAAGAAATTTCAATCGAATTATCTCATCTAACTAAAAAAACACATTACAAATTGAAACAAATTCATAATGAAAATAAGGAGAATTTAATTAATGGTTAAAAAAAATCGAATTATTGTCTTTTTTATTTTTCTTATTGCTTTTACAAGTGTATTGGTCGCCTCATCTAGCGGGATATTAAAAAATATTAAGCTAGGTCTTGATTTACAGGGTGGCTTTGAAATACTTTATGAAGTAAATCCTGCTAAAAAGGGACAAGTTATTGATGAACAGGCACTTGCTGCGACAGCAGAAGCATTAGATAAGCGTGTCAATATTTTAGGTGTAAGTGAGCCGGTTATCCAAATCGAAGGCGATAATCGCATCCGTGTCCAATTAGCCGGAGTCGAGGACCAAAATGAAGCGCGTGAGATTCTATCTACTGAAGCAAATCTATCGTTCCGAGACGCAAATGATAAGCTAATGATGGATGGTACTGACCTAAAAGAGGGTGGAGCGAAGCAAACCTTTGATGAAAATGGAAAGCCTAGCGTTTCGATTGAATTGAAAAGTGCTGATAAATTTAAACAAGTAACACAAGAAATTGTTAATCAAGCACCAAACAATGTGTTAGTTATTTGGCTAGACCATGAAGAAGGAAAGGATTCCTTTGTAGCTGAAAGTCAAAAGGCTAAGCCAAAATACATTTCTGCTCCAGTCGTTAACCAAGTCTTTAGCCAAGATACCGTGTCAATTGTTGGTGATTTTACAGTTGATGAAGCGAAAAATCTTGCAGACATTCTTAATGCAGGGGCATTGCCAGTAAAGCTTGATGAAATTTATTCCACTTCTGTCGGGGCTTCATTCGGACTACAGGCAATGGATAAAACAGTATTTGCAGGGGTAATTGGCGTATTAGCCGTATTCCTATTTATGATTTTCTATTATAGATTTCCTGGCTTTATCGCTACAATTACGTTAACAGTATACAGTTATTTAACATTATTAGTTTTCGATTGGATGAATGTTGTCTTAACATTACCAGGTATAGCGGCACTTATTTTAGGTGTTGGTATGGCCGTTGACGCGAATATTATCACGTATGAGCGGATAAAAGAGGAAATAAAAGTCGGAAAATCGATTAAAGCCGCCTTTAAAGCAGGGAATCAAAGTTCATTTTCTGCTGTTACAGATGCAAACTTAACAACATTATTAGCATCAGCTGTTCTATTCTTTTATGGAACAAGCTCTGTAAAAGGCTTTGCAACAAGCTTAATAATCGGGATTCTCGGAAGCTTCATCACAAACGTATATCTTTCTAGATGGTTACTAGGTCTATGGGTGAAAAGCGGAATCTTTAATAAAAGACCAGGCTGGTTTGGTGTCAAGAAAAAGGAAATACACGATATTTCCGAAAACTTCGATACGCTTGATTTGCCAACTAAATTTGACCGATTTGATTTCGTAAAGCACCGTCGTAAGTTTTTTGCGTTCTCTGGCATTTTACTAGTTGCCGGGATTATTTGCTTAGTCGTGCTTCGTTTAAATCTTGGAATTGACTTTACAAGTGGAACAAGAGTGGAGCTGCTTGCAGATAAAACTCTTAATACAGAAATGGTAGCGGATCAGCTTGAAAAACTAGATTTACCTACAGATGATATCGTCATCTCAGGTGATGAGAATAACATGGCTGTTGCTCGTTTCAAAGGTAATCTCTCAAAAGCAGAAATTGCCTCATTAAAGAGTCATTTCACTGATGAATTTGGAGCAGAGCCAAATGTAAGCAGTGTTACACCGACAGTCGGCGAAGAGCTTGCGAAAAACGCAATGAAGGCGTTGCTTATTGCAGTCGTTGGCTTAATCATTTTTGTAACGTTCCGATTTGAGCTTCGCATGGCAGTTGCAGCAGTTATTGCTCTTTTATATGCGACATTCTTTATCATCCCATTCTTTAGCGTTACAGGTCTAGAGGTTGATATTACCTTCATTGCTGCGTTATTAACGGTTGTTGGTTATTCGATTAATGATACAATCGTAACCTTTGACCGAATGCGTGAAAATATGCAGCGCAGAAGGTATTTAAAGACGTACGAGGATATCGTTGATGTCGTGAATACAAGTCTTCGTCAAACATTAGGTCGCTCTGTTAATACAGTATTAATGGTTGCGATAACGGTCGTTGCCTTAATGATTTTCGGTAGTGAAGCAATTCGACCATTTTCAATCGCCTTGCTTGTTGGGTTAATTGTTGGAACATATTCTTCTATTTTTATCGCCGCACAGCTCTGGGTAGAATGGAAAAATAAAGAGCTGAAGAAGAAGGGCGTTATTAAAACATTTAAAGAAAAACGTACGTATTCTGATGAACCACAAGTATAATCATTGATAGTAATCAAGAGTTAGACACTTCTATAAGATTGATCAATGCTTGACGACGGTCAATTTATAAGGTGTCTAACTTTTTTTGTTGTGTGAAAACTTATTGTTGATTTCTTAGCAATTTAATTGATGGTGAAAAAACATGTAGTGCCTCGGACTGCCCGAAGAAATAACAATCAAGGTTAACAGCTCCTCTTTTATTATTTGGCGGAGGAAGCCTTAGATTATGATCGAGATTTTTTGGAATACTAGGAGTTATCTAGTGGTTGAACTTGATAGATAACGTAGAAATATCTAGCTATATTTGGAGGATACATCATGAAAGAGAAAAAATGGGGTCTTTTCATTTTAACATCGTTAGTAGTCGGCAACATGGTAGGCTCCGGAATTTTTATGCTGCCAAGTACGCTTGCTCAGACAGCAAGCCCTTTAGGTGTTACTTTTGCCTGGTTCTTGACAGGAGCTGGAGTTTTGATGATTGCCCTCGTATTTGGCAAATTATCAATGAGAAGACCTGACTTAACAACTGGACCACAAAGCTATGCGCGGGAATTATTTGATTCTCCCCGTAAAGGGAATATCGCTGGGTTTTCAATGGTGTGGGGATATTGGATTGCGAATTGGATTAGCAATGTTGCAATTATTACTAGCTTTGCCGGATACCTTTCAACTTTTTTCCCGGTAATGAGAGATCCGTCTATATTATTTGTTTTCGGTAATCAGGAAATTGAGCTAGGAAGATTTGTCACATTTATTATTTGTACTGTTTTGTTATGGGGAACTCACTTTATTTTAGTAACGAATTTAAATGTAGCGGGAAAATTAAATGCCGTTGCGACGATTACAAAAATCATTGGCTTTGCCCTCTTTATTGTCGCTGCCTTATTCACATTTCAAAAAGCCAATCTAGGGGATTTTTACACACCGATTGTAACTTCAGATGGAGAAACCTATGGGCTACCGAGTCAAGTGAATATGGCCATTATCTCAACGCTTTGGGCATTTGTCGGAATTGAGTCTGCTGTCATTTTATCAGGAAGAGCGAAATCGCCGCGAGATGTAAGTCGGGCAACAGTGTTTGGCTTATTAATTGCATTAGCTATTTATATGGGGATTACATTATTAATTATGGGCGTATTGCCACAAGATCAATTAAGAGCATCTGATAAGCCCTTTGTAGATGCCTTATCAGTAATGATTGGCGACAATGGAGCAACTGTTATGGCGTTACTCGCGGTAGTATCTCTATTTGGCTCAACAATTGGCTGGATTCTTTTAAGCGCTGAGGTTCCTTTTCAAGCAGCGACAAAGGGTGTTTTTCCGGCATACTTTGCAAAAGTGAATAAAAAAGGCAACCCGGTTCGTGCCTTAACAATGACAAATGCAATGTCGCAAATATTTATTTTTTCTGTTATCTCTGGGACGATAAGCGAAGCATATACCTTTTTAACAACATCTGCTACACTGGCCTATCTAATCCCATACTTAGTATCTGCGCTATTCTTCTTAAAGCTTATATTAAAGGGCCAAACCTATGAACTTGATAAACGCCCAAGAATAACAGACGGAATCATCGCGATACTCGCACTAATCTACTCCCTCTGGGTCATCATCTCAGGAGTAGCCGACCTAAAAACATTCCTACTAGGAATCGGACTATTCATCGCCGGAATTGCCCTATACCCAATTCTTAAAGTAGGGGACAGTCCCCCATTAAAATGATTTCTCTCAAACAATGCCCTGTTTATCGAGAATAAGTAGTTTTATGGGGACAGTCCCATAAAACTAAAATCAGCAAATTGGGAGATGAAAAGTCCATTTTGCAGGGGGAATCCACATATATCGAATCCTAAAATAAAAAAATTAATAAAAAAGGGGGACAGTCCCCAAGTCCAAGTCCCCAAGTCCACAAAAAGAGGCTGGGACAAAAGAGGCCACTGAAAAACTTACGTTTTTTAATTTTATTTCAAGATCGTAAACGAAAAAGGCGACTATCCGTTCATTTTTTGGACGGATAGTCGCCTTTCTTTATAGACTTTTTCACTTTA
>NZ_JBQENT010000053.1:0-33731 GCF_052044855.1 Metabacillus sp. 22489 | reverse complement strand
ATGGCGGAAGTTATAGATTATCAAACGCTTTATCACGTGCAAGATAAATTAAAACGATTGGGTGGCAAAACTCTGCAAAATTTCTTGCGCAACTATGCACTTTTTTCTTGCAAAATACATCCTTCCGGAGTATTTCTAATATTTTTGCTACCCTGAGTAAAAATGTTGATAGCTTAGAGATTAGTACAAATATAAAGGAATAATAAATATTTATATTGAACACTTAATATAATGTCTTAAATATGTTAAGTTTGGTTAGTAGTAATCTTAGAAAGGTGAAAGAAAATGAATAGATTAAGGGATAATGACCTTCGTAATGCTTTATTAAAGGATTTGTACAGTCGATATTCCAAAGATAAGGGCACTAAAATTGTAAATGAAATGGGTGTTATACATGGGCAATCTAGAGTTGATGTGGCTGTAATTAATGGAATCTTACATGGCTACGAAATTAAAAGTGAAAGTGATAACTTATTGAGATTACCAAGTCAAATTACTGATTATAGTAAGGTTTTTGACAGAATGACAATTGTAGTTCAAAGAAAACACTTAGAAGAAGTAAGGGCAATGATTCCGAAATGGTGGGGTATTATACTTGTGACAAAATCAAAAGATAATATAAATTTAAGAGAACTTAGGAAAGGAAGAGAAAATTCTTCGGTTGATCCTTTAGCTTTAAGCCGTTTACTTTGGAGAGAGGAGGCTTTAGAAATATTAAAGCAAAGAAGCTTGCATAAAGGTTTATTAAGCAAGCCTCGAAATGTTCTTTATAATAAGCTATGTGACTCTGTGTCATTAAATGAGTTGAAAATTATGGTGAACCAACGACTGAAGAAACGTGTAGGTTGGCGAGATCAAGAGAAACAAGCGTTAAGTGATGATTTACTCCTACAGTAACCCATTTTTCTGCGTTTCCTGTAGTTACATTTTGATGAGCGCAGTCATGTATATATTGATCACCAGAAGAGAAGTGATTACCGTAATATAACTGATGGTTTATCACATTTTGACATAACTGGACCATCTGTGAAAAGCCGTTATTTTTAATACCAATACCACGGAAAATCAAAAATTCATTATTGGCAGTATATTTTATACCCGCAGCCATATTAATTACCCTCGGATCTAAGTTTACAAAGTCTGGATGAGAGATGTTATAGTCTCCAAATGCAGGTAAGCGTACGAGACCATAACCTATAAGACTTTGAAAGACATTCCACTCAGTTCTTGGTAGAGAACCACTACTATTTGTAGGGATTTGTCTTAGATTCTTTGGATATGCTGTACTTGCTAAAGTTAAAGTTCTCCAATTTTGTAAATATGGAAACTGAACAATCGTTAAAATAACATTTTTTAAGTGTTCTTGTTCTTGCTGGGGGAGAATTTGTTTATAATCAAGGATTATGTCAACCATTTCTTTCTCTATTTCTAAAAATTCCAGTAGATTATTAAGATCTTCTATAAGTACTGGAATATCTGATAAATCAGCTTCTTCTAATCTAAGGCAGATTCCTCGGTTATATTTCTTACTAACTGATTTAATAGCGTCATGAAATGGTTGATAACGATATATTCCAGTAACAGGTATTGCTGGAGTCCCATTGGATTCAATTTCATCAATAACAAATTCAACTGGATGTTGTCCATTGCTTAATATATCATCTTCAAAGTCCTCATTGTTATATAGAGTATATAAATCGACGAATACTGGACTATTCTGGTCCCATGCAACCTTAATATGATTACCGATATCAGATAAATGGTCATCAATAGTTTTACTGAAGTTTCCAGTTGTGTGGTTAAAAGGAACTGGTTGGACTTCAATTAAAGGTGTCATATTACTTTTGCGGGCTGGGTCAAGCTGTTCTAAAGCAGTACGTTCACCTCTTTTCCATTTTAAAATGGGCACGTAATGATCGTGGTTAAACATATTGAATTCCTCCTATTAGTAATTTTTTAGTAGATTCTAGTTGAGTAATAAATACTACGCAAAATCTAATAAAAAGTTTCAGAATATTTAAATATACCCATGTTTAATGGAGAGTAGAGGCTACTAAATGACCGCAATAGCGTATGTTGTTGCTTCACTAACTACTTAATTGTGCCCTATCTTCAGACGGTAAGAACATGAAGATTTTTATCATTTCCGATACTATACCCTGGATTTCCTCAATATAATTGGTAGACCTAGTTTGTAGTGTAATTTCGACGAAGGTACATAGAGCTATAATTAGTAATAAAAAGGGCACAATTAGCTAGAAAAACTAATTGTGCCAAGCTTAGAAATTGATATATTCAAGAAACTTATCTACTTGCAACCAAGTTATTGTTAACGGTAGGCTGCTGGTGTCTTTCACTCTTCATAATTAACGCACCAATGGTAACGAATATAATTACCATCAATGACATGATAACATACGAGTTTTGGAATCCCATTGTCTTATATAAGGAGCCCATTACATAAGAGAAGATCGTGATACCAATTTGTTTTGCAAAGTTAAATCCAAGCATATAGACAGTTGCAGATAGTCGAACATCAAATACACCTGTAATATATTTCATGATAGAAATAAGCATTAATGGCATTTCGATAGATGCAAGGATTCTCCATAGTGACAGCATCCAAATCTCTGTGAAAAATGCAGACCCTAGAATACGGATAAATAAAATAATCCCTGCTAGAATCAGTCCGTTTTTCGCTCCGATTTTATTAATAAACCATGGTGTTAATACCATAAAACCTGCTTCGATAAAGACTTGTATCGAGGCAATACGGCTAAATACGAGCTCTCCTCTAGATGCATCATCAAAAAAGCTAGTAAAGTAATTTGGAAATTGTTGATCAAAGACGTCAAACATTGTGGCGATCCCAATCATCATGATACAAAATCCCCAAAAGCTTCTGTTTTTAAATACGTTCATGATATTTTCTTTTGTAACAGGAGTTTCTTCATTCTCTTTAGAATCTTCACTACTAGTATCTTCATTTTTGACACGAAGTGCCCATAAGAGTACACCTAGAACAATGGCAGAAACAGTACATGCCCAGAAAATACTATAAGGGTTACGTACAAACATGATTCCACCAATAAATGCAGCTGTTCCACCAGCTAATGAACCGAATAGACGAACATGCCCATATTCATAATTACTTGCCCGTGTAGAACGTTCAATATAAGCTTCGACGACGCCGACACCACCGTTTAAACACAAGCTTAAAAATGCTCCACCAACTATTGCACCGAATACAGCATTAATTTGAAGAAGTGGAATAAAGGCAAATTGAACGAACGGCCCAATAAATAACAGGCATAAAACAACGAAACCGAATAAATATTTCTTTAAGCCTAGCTTATCCTGGATTAATCCATAAAGCGGTTCCAAGATAAGGGCAGTTACAGCCATTGCTGAGAATACTAAACCTGAAACACTCGTATCCAGATGTGCTGTTTTATTTAGCCAAAATGGTAAGAAGGCAAATATTAAAGCCCAGATCATGAAGTAAAAATAGTACATACCGCCGAAGTTCCAGAATTTAAGTTGTTTTAAGTTACTCATGTTAGTTAATTCCTTCCTATTTTAAAACTTCTGGTGTCTTAGGAGTCCATCTTTTATCTGGAACGGGTACACCAAATATTGGATTTCCTTGTTCACCCCACTCAATTTTTTGCGCGCGTGCTTGACGATTTGGTTCATAAAGTGGATCTCCGACTAATTCTGTATAGTTACGAGCATGATAGACGAGTATCGTATCTTTACCATCAGGAGACTCTGTAAAGCAATTATGTCCCGGTCCATACTGACCATTTTCAGGGCAGCTTTGGAATACTGGTTCCTGACTTTTCGTCCATGAATCTGGATTTAATAAATCAGCATCTTCACTGGCAGTTAAAAGCCCCATACAGTAATCTACTCCAGTGGCACTTCCTGAATATGTAAGAAATACTTTTCCGTTTTTAATTAAAACAGCAGGCCCTTCATTTACCCAAAAGCCTTTGATTTCCCATGGGAGCTCAGGCTTGGTTAGCATCACTGGTTTAGTAGATAATGTCCAAGGGTTTTCCATTTTTGCGATATATAGATTTGAGTGTCCTTTAATATTTAAGTCCTGCTGTGCCCAGACGTAATATTGTTCACCTTTATGGAAAAATGTTGTAGCGTCAAGAGAAAACGTTGACATTTCCGTTTTAACTTCACCCTTTTCGACCCAAGTCCCTTCAAGTGGATTATCGGATGCGTTTTCAAGAACGTACATTCTATGGTTGAACGTATCGTCATCAATATTTGTATCAGGTGCTGCAGCAAAGTAAATATACCACTTTCCATTTGCCCGATGAATTTCTGGAGCCCATATTAACTCACTTAAAGGTCCGCTTTCATGCTTCCACCAAACAGCTACTTCCTTAGCCTCTTGTAAATCATTTAACGATTTTGCTCTTCTTAGAACATGCGATCATAGAGAGGATGAGAGCCTGTAAAATAATAATAGCCATCCGTATGTTTATAGACGAAAGGATCTGCACGTTGTAAAACAATGGGATTTAATATTTCTTCTGTCATCTTAAAACACTCCTTAATAATGCGTGATAACGCTTAAATTGATAATGTAATAGGTTGAATTACTTTATGAATCTGCTAATTCAACTTCATAAAGGGGTTTCATTTCTGAAAATTCATAAGAAACTGTCTTGATGTATAAAATCTTAGCAATTGAACGTACATCTGTCAATTATAAATTTATTTGTTCGTATAAATTTATTGATAAGTGATAAATGATTGAATATAATAATATCATCCGGAAGGTAGACATAATGAACTGTTCGGAATTTTAATAAGTTCCTGTAAAATAGATGATATATGAAGAATTAATCAATGATTAAGAAGGGGTAGAAGAACCTGGTTGATTATGTTTAAATAATTAAATTGAAAGTATCCTTTAAGTTGTTAGGTATTGAAATATTAATTTGTATGGACAAATATTTGAAAGGAGCTTCACTTTACAATATTACTTGTATTGCCATTCCTATTATTGTAGGGAATCAAAATGATATAGTTGATTGATAAATTAGTTCATTATTTATATTTAGCCGAAAATCCATATAGTTGAGGTAAGCAGAGCCAATTACTATTAAAATCCAAAATTTAAGGCTTCTCATTAAATTATTTTTTGAGAAGCCTTTTAGAGTTTAGTATATTTTTTTCTGGCAACCTGAGATAATGTGGGAGGGTGTGAGTAATTAGAAGGGGTTGTTTACTAACTACAAAAGGTCAAAACTACTGTTTATTTAGCTCTTTTACAGTTTCACCTTCAATTAACTCTGGTTGGTAATAGTTTTCATTAGGTAAATCCTTTTTGCCCTGCAACTTTTTGATGACCCAATCAGCTGCATCTCTTCCCATTTTTTCTTGGGGGTGTGTTAATGTTGTTAGTTTAATGTTAGCATTTTTAGCAATATAAGAATTGTCTTGGCCAATAATAGATATGTTTTCAGGAACAGAAATATCAAGTTGTCTGCATACATTTACTAGTTCTAATCCTACCTCATCGTTATAACAAACAATGGCAGTTAATACATTTCGATTTTTAGTAAGAAGCTCTTTTAAGTTCGTATATAAGTCAAGCTTTGTTTCTGTATCATACAAAAGCACATGCTCTGGTTGAAAACGTAATTTTGCTTCTCCTAGTGCCTTGATATATCCCTTCATTCGGTACTTTCCTTGTAAATCATCTATTTTTGAAATTAGCCCGATTTGTGTGTGTCCTTTTGATATCAATTCTTTTGTTGCAAGATAGCTAGACTCTGCGTCGTCTAGACGAAAGAAAGGAACATCCAGCTCTTCATAATAAGCATTGATCATGACAAATGGTACATCCTGTTCCTTAAATGATAAGTAGTAAGAGATATTCGGATTATATATATTGCTTTTTGTAGGTTCCACAATTAAGCCATCCACACCAAATGATAACATCATCTCCAATGCTTTCTTTTCCTGTTCGACATCATTATTTGTACTAGCTAATAGCAGTGAATAATTATCTTCGTTTAGTCTTCTTTCAATTCCACGAATAATTGAAGGAAATATATAATCAGAAATGTAGGTAGTGATGACACCAATTGTTTTTTTATTGGACTTTCCACCTGATTTTGATTGATATTGGCTTTTTACATAAGTACCTGATCCTTTTTCACTTCTTAAAAATCCCTCGTTCGATAATTCTAATATGGCCTTTCGAACTGTGTGACGGCTTACATTATATGTTTCCTGCAGGACAGATTCAGTAGGGATTTGTTCTCCTACACTGTAATCACCTGAAAGTATTTTGCTTTTTATATCATCAATAAGAACTTGATATTTTGGTTTCATTTCACTCACTCACTTCAAAGTTGTTCGCATTCAAATTTTGTTAATAGGATTATTTGTATGGACATACTTTATCATACCTTAGAACTGTTGAAAAGAATATTGGACTTTTCGTAGGGGGCTGTTTCTTATGCCTGTTTATGGAAAGGAATTTCAAATAAATATATTGGGTCTAGAAAAAACTTGTATTTATCAGATATGTTGATTAAAATATAAATCGTAACTATTACGATTTGTGCTATAGGAGGAAGTAAATGCTAGATTGGTTAGTTATTGGCGGTGGTATTCACGGATGTACTATTTCTACCTATTTAATTAAACATAAAAAAGTCGAACCATTAAAGCTTTGTATAGTCGATCCTCATAGCGAACCTATGACTAGATGGAAGCAAAATACTGCTAAAATATCAATGTCCTATCTTCGTTCGACGTCTGTTCATCACATTGATATTGATCCTTTTAGTTTACAGCAGTTTGCAAGGAAAGTATCAAATGTACATAAAGATTTCTATGGGATCTATAAACGTCCCTCATTAGAATTGTTTAATGAGCATTGCGATAAAGTAATATTCGAAACAGGTTTAAAGAAATGCTGGCATAAAGGATTAGTTGGAAAGGTTCAAAGAGGAAAGGACTTTTGGGAAGTGTATACGGAAAACGGAGAAATGTTTAAATCCAAAAATGTCGTTATTGCCATCAGCGTGAATGAACAGCTTTTGATTCCTACTTGGGCAGAGGAGCTTGCTGTCAATTGTCCAAAAAGGGTTCATCATATATTTGATGAAAACATGAAGGAAGTTTCAAAGCTGAAAGCACCTATTGCGATTATTGGCGGAGGGATTACCGCTGCTCATCTAGCTATTAAGCTATCTCAACAGTTTCCTGGGAAAGTATCTTTAATAAAACGTCATCCATTTCGTGTGCATGACTTTGATAGCGATCCTGGTTGGTTAGGGTTAAAGCGTCAGGGACCATTTAGTAGGGTGAAGGATTATCGAATACGTCGAGAGCAAATTAAACGAGCTAGATTCAAAGGCTCTGTTCCAAGAGATGTGTTATATGCAATGAAGAGACTAGAGGCAAAAGAGAAGCTACATATTATTGATGGTGAAGTTACTTCTTATACTTTAGACAAGGAAACATTGAATCTTAACGTAATCTCGAATTCACTTCAAGTTAGACATGTATTACTTGCAACAGGTTTTTTACCAACAAGACCTGGTCATCGATGGATAGAGAGACTAATTGAAGAGGAACATTTAACATGTGCCCATTGCGGCTATCCAATTGTCAATAAAGCCCTAGAGTGGGGTCCTCATTTATATGTGATGGGACCGTTGGCAGAGTTGGAGATGGGCCCTATTGCTAGAAATATTTCCGGTGCTAGGCAGGCAGCGGAGAGAATAGTGGCTAGCCTATGAATTTTAAATCGTAATGAATACGAATTAGGAGGAGATAAGATGAAAAGAAAGGTACCGGTAACCGTTCTAAGTGGTTATTTAGGATCAGGGAAAACGACTTTATTAAATCATGTATTACAAAACAGAGAAAACTTAAAGGTTGCGGTGATTGTTAACGATATGAGTGAGGTTAACATAGATGCCACGATGGTAAAAAAAGGAGGCTTTAGCCGAACTGATGAAAAGCTAGTTGAAATGCAGAACGGCTGTATTTGTTGTACGTTACGTGAGGATTTGATTGTAGAAGTAGAGCGGCTTGTAAAAGCTGGTGACATTGATTATATCCTAATTGAATCATCAGGTATTTCTGAGCCTATACCAGTTGCCCAAACGTTTACCTATATTGATGAAAACTTAAAGATTAACCTACCTGAATACTGCGAGCTTGATACGATGGTCACAGTAGTTGATGCAAATCGTTTCTGGTATGACTTTGCTTCAGGGGAAAGTCTGCTAGATCGAAAGCAGGGAAATGATGAAACGGATACTAGGGAAATAGTCGATTTACTCATTGATCAAATTGAATTTGCTAATGTTCTTGTTTTAAATAAAATTGATTTAGTTGATCGAGAAAGTATTGAGGAATTGAAACTAGTCTTACAAAAATTGAATCCTGAAGCAAAGATAATTGAAAGTGCATATTCTGTTGTGGCGTTATCGAGTATTTTGAATACTGGTTTATTTGACTTTGAACGTGCTAGTCAAGCTGCTGGTTGGATCAAGGAGCTGAACGAAGAGCATACTCCCGAGACAGAGGAATATGGGGTTTCCTCCTTTGTTTATCGAAGAAGAAAACCATTCCATCCAGAAAGATGGTTAAGGTGGCTAGAAAACTGGCCAGTGGAAGTTGTCCGTGCGAAAGGATTCTTTTGGCTGGCCACCCGAAATAATATGACAGGCTTACTATCACAAGCTGGACCATCAATTATATTTCAAGGAGCTGGTGAATGGATTGCTGCAGCATCTAAGCAGGAGCAAGCTAAAATTCTTGAAGAAGAACCTGAATTGCTCGAACGTTGGGACGAAGTTTATGGAGATCGAATGAATGAACTTGTTCTTATTGGAATAGATTTAAATAAAGAACAAATTGAAGCGGCCTTAGATGAATGCCTTCTAACAGACGAAGAGATGATTCAAGACTGGAGCAAATTTCACGACCCACTCCCACCGTTTATTGTTGAGTAGTTACAAATAATTTAGAAAGCAAGTATTTATAAAACAATCAGAGATCAATACTAAAAGATTCAGGAAAAATGAAATTACTACTTGTCAAATCGTAATGATTACGATGGAATTCAAATCGAAATCATTACGGTTTTTAGAAAAGAAATAATAATATGGAGGAAAATAATGAACTTATGGAAAAGCAATAATTCGAACGGCTTTTTAGAGTTTAGTAGTTTCGGCAAATACATAAAAACTCACTTACTAAAATTAAGTATTTTACTAGTTTGTGTTAGCTTGTTAAGTGCTTGTACAGAAGTTTCTGAAAGTACTGTTCAGAAAAACGCAGAGGATAAGCATATTCATTTTCTTTATAATTTCTCTACTAATTCTCTAGATCCTCATGTTGATTCAAGTTATGTCCCACTTAGGGCAGGAATAACGGAAACTCTAGTGCGATTAGATGAAGAAAATTTAACGGTTGCACCATGGCTAGCAGAAAGCTGGGAAGGTAAGGATGGGCAACATTGGACAATTAAGCTTCGTGAAGATGTAACGTTTCAAAATGGTAAACAAATGGATGCAAAAGCGGTGAAAGCCTCTCTTGAACGAGCGTTAAAGGAGAGTGTGGCAATACAGAACGCACTTAAAATTGAGAAGATTGAAGCAGATGGTTATACATTACATATAACAACTAAGGAGCCTTTTCCGGAATTTGTTTCAGAACTTGTTAATCCAAATGTTTCGATCATTGATGTAACAGAAGAGGATATTGTAGGTAAACCGATTGGGACAGGGCCTTTTGCGTTAAAATCATTTACACCTGGAAGCAAGCTAGAACTCGTACGTTACGATAATTATTGGGATGGAGCCTCAAAGCTTGACTCGGTGACTTTCTCCTTTAATGAGGATGCAAATGCCCGTTCGCTAGCGCTGAAATCTGGGGAAGTAGATATCGTCTATCGCCCTGAAGTAGAGAGCTTGGAATCATTAAGGGCACAAGAAGGGATTAAAGTTGAATCAACTGCGACATTCCGCGTACATCAAATGACGATGAATATGGAACGTAAAAGTTTGAAGGATATCAATGTACGTCGTGCGGTAGATGCACTGATTGACCGTCAAAAGATCGTTGATACAATTTTATTAGGTTACGCAGAACCTGCTGTCGGTCCATTTTTACCATCATTACCATTTGCACCAACGTATGAGCAGAGTAAAACCGGGAGTGATGTAGCGGTTAAATTTTTAGAGGAAGCGGGCTATACACTTGAAGACGGGAAAATGCAAAAAGACGGAGAGCAGCTTAAGTTTACTCTTTTAACCTATAGTGCGCGAGCGGACTTGCCTTTAATTGCCCAAGTGTTTCAATCGGATGCGAAAAAAATTGGCATTGATGTGGAGATTCGCCAAATTGATATTCCAGAGGAATACATGGCGTCAAACCGTGACTGGGATTTAGCCACATATAGTAATTTAACAGCTCCTCGTGGAGATGCTGGCTATTATTTAAATGCAACCTATCATCCAACTGGTGCTCTTAACTTTAGTGGTGCCCAGGAGCCTGAACTGACGGCGATTATTGACAAGCTTAATCAAACAGTCAATCAAGAGGAGCGGGCAACATTAGCAGAACAGGCTGCTGATTATGTCCATGACAATGTGATTAATTCATTTGTTTTGCATCCATCGACGATTGTTGCATACAACGAAAACAAGGTTAAAAATTGGCTAACAACGCGTAGTGAGTATTACATGATTACTAACGAGTTGGATGTGAAGTAAATGGTCCAAATTCTTACTCGGAAATTTTTTGAAGTATTATTTTTTATGTTATTTATTACATTTGTTAGTTTTCTATTTGTTCGAATGGCACCTGGTGATCCTGTTTTAACGATTTTGAATGTTGATGAGTTATCTGTTAGTCAGGAGCAAGTAGAGACTTTAAGAGAAGAGCTGGGATTTAATAAGCCATTGCTTGTTCAGTACGGGCTTTGGCTCCTTAAATTTATCCAACTTGATTTTGGGGAGTCATATGTCACTGGTCAACCTGTTATAGATATGATTTTAATGGGATTGCCTGCTACGCTCGAACTAGCCGCCGGCGCATTAATTGTTATGCTCATCGTATCTGTTCCACTTGGCTCTTTATCTGCCCTATATAGAGATAGTTGGATCGATCAAGTAAGTCGAGTATTATCGATTATTGGTGCTGCAATTCCAAGCTTCTGGCTAGGGCTTATTTTAATTGATTTATTCGGTGTCCGCTTTAATTGGCTTCCAACAATGGGGAGAGAAGGGTTTGTTTCTTTGATTTTACCATCATTGACACTTGGCTTGGCTATCTCTAGCGTATATGTTCGTTTGCTTCGTTCAAGCTTACTTGATTCGCTTAGTCAGGAGTTTATTCGTGCTGCAAGAGCGCGCGGGCTATCAGAACGGCGAATTTTTCTAGTACATGCATTTCGCCATAGCCTGCCACCTGTTATTACTGTATTTGGAGTCAGCTTAGGAAGTTTAATCGGTGGTGTAGTGGTGATTGAAGTATTGTTTGCGTATCCGGGGATCGGAAAGCTTGTTGTTGATGCGATACGTCAACGGGATTATCCGTTAATTCAAGGGTATATATTAATCATGGCCATTATCGTTTTTGTTGTAAATACATGTGTTGATTTATCTTATAGGTATTTAAATCCGGAAATGAGACTAAAAGAAAGGAGAATCAACTGATGAGACAAATGTCGATGCATTTGCCCAAGGTAAAAAAGAATAGCTGGCAAGCGATATTGGCTATGATTTGCGGAGGGGTTGTTATTGTAATGGTCATTTATGCCTTCTTTTATTTACGGCACGACCCAACATTAACAAATCTTGATGGACGACTTCAAGGCATGAGTCTTCAGCATCCACTTGGAACAGACCAACTAGGGCGTGATGTACTAACAAGGCTTTTGCTAGGTGGGCAACAGACAATTGGTTATAGCTTGATTGCGCTTGTTGCTGCGCTTATCATTGGAATCCCTTTTGGTCTTATTTCCGGATATAAGCGAGGAATTGTTGATCGGATCTTTATGCGAATTGCGGATGCATTTCTAGCTTTCCCCGATATGATTGTTGCGATTGTTCTGAGCGGTTTACTTGGACCAGGCATCGGTAATCTTGTCCTTGCTATTGTGATGGTCAAATGGGTTAGTTATGCGCGTCTTGTGCGAAGTACGGTTCTATCAGAATCCCAAAAAGATTATGTGTTGATTGCCCGTACAAATGGTTTATCTTCAATGAAAATTATCCGTAAGCATTTATTTCCGCATATTGTTGGGCATGTCCTCGTTTTGGCAAGTCTTGATCTCGGTAAAATTATTTTGCTCATTTCTGCTTTTTCTTACATTGGGCTAGGAGCACAGCCACCAACTCCTGAATGGGGGGCAATGCTAAATGACTCACGCCCATACTTTCAATCAAGGCCTGAATTAATGATCTATCCTGGGTTAGCTATTGTAATAGTTGTGTTACTAACAAATATGCTTGGGGATTATTTGCGAGACTATTATGATGTGAAGAAAGAGGTGCAGCAATGACTTTATCGATTGACGATATATCCATTAGCAGTAAAGAAAAGAAAATCGTTCAGAACGTATCTCTTTCCATCCGTGAAGGAGAATGGTATGCATTGGTTGGGCAGAGCGGGAGCGGCAAAAGCATCCTCTCACAAGCAATTGGACAAATGCTTTCTCCTAATTTGCGGGTTGAGGGAAAGATCCTTTTTAAAGGAGAAGATTTGCTGTCATTATCAGCAAAACAAATAAGGAATATTCGCGGTCAAAAATTGTCCTATATTTTTCAGGATTATCAGGGTTCTTTTACACCGTTTCGAACGATTGGTCAGCATTTTGACGAATACCAGAGAGCTCATGGTATTCTCGATGCAAAAGCAAGACAAAACAAGTCAATGGAGGCTCTTGAATCAGTTGGATTAAATGACGCTTTGTACAATCAGTACCCATTTCAGCTTAGTGGTGGACAACTCCAGCGCGTTTCAATCGCAATAGCCCTTTTATTATCACCGGATTTATTGATTGCTGATGAGATAACTACGGCACTTGATAGTGTTTCAGGACACAGGATTTTAGAGTTGCTTGCAAAACGGCAAAACGAAACAGGTTGTGCAATTTTATTCATCACACATGATTGGCGTCATGTCAGACGATATGCGACTCGTTTAGCTGTTATGAAAGAGGGCCAAATCGTTGAATCAGGTGGAAAGCATCGTATACTTGACCACCCGCAGCATGAATATACTAAGAAGCTGATTGAGGCGGCGCCTACACTTGGACGAGGCCTCCCATCAGGGTTACAGGAGGTCAAAAACGGATGAATCTCCTTACTGTGAAACAGCTAACAAAATCATATCAAGGTAGTAAAGCTGCGGTAAGTAATCTTTCATTTGAGCTAAACAAAGGGGAATGTCTTGGACTTGTCGGTGAAAGTGGTTGTGGTAAGAGTACATTAGCTCGTTGCTTGTTAAGAATTGAACCAATTGATAGTGGATCAATTCAATTTAAGGGTGAACCGATTGAGAAGCTTAATGAACGTCAGCTGTTACCATATCGAAAAAAGATACAAATCGTGTTTCAAAATCCATCTGCTGCATTGAACCCAAAATTAAAAATAAAAGATTCCTTGATTGATCCATTTGTTCAATATAGGAAGGAGCTTAATATTAGCCATTTTTCCTATACTTCTAAAGAGGCCTTTGTAAATCAACTTCTTGAAGCTGTTGAACTGACTCCTGATTTAGCCGATCGATATCCCCATGAATTAAGTGGCGGCCAACGACAACGTGTCACAATTGCCCGGGCCATCAGTATTGAGCCTGAACTTATCGTTCTCGATGAGCCAACTGCGAGCCTCGATGTCATTTCTCAAGGAGCGGTGCTTTCATTATTGACAGAGCTTCGGGAAACTTTAAATCTATCTTACTTGTTTATTTCACATGATCTTGCCGCTGTCAGCCAAATGAGCCAGAGGATGATGGTGATGAAGAACGGCAAGCTTATCGAGCAATTTAACCGTGATCAGTTATTTAGTAAGGAGCGTCATTCTTATACAAAAGAGCTTATTTCAATTTTTTAGATGAAAGAGTTCTTTTCTAAAACAAAGTTATTTTTTAGCTAAACTTTGTAAAGGTTGATTTTGAGTGTAAGTCGAAATTCCTGCAGGATGCGTGAGATAGGTGAGACCCTGCAGTATTTACAACAAATGCTCACCGCCCACCCTGCGGAAAGTGGGCGCTGCAAACGCAAATACCCTTAACAACTACTAATTAAACGAAACAAAGTTTACAGACATCCTTTACAAAAAATAAAAATACAATTATTTGACACTATCCCACTTACTAGTTTAAAATAATCCTTGTTTCAAGATATTTAATTTAAAGACAATATTTTTGGAGGGATACATAGTATGTCAAAGGATTTTTACTCTGTTCTTAAAGAAAGACGTTCTTATTATGCAATTAATAAAGACGTACAAGTAACTGATGAGAAAATTAAAGAAATCGTTGAGTTCGCTGTGAAGCATACACCTTCTTCTTTTAACTCACAATCTGCACGTATTGTTGTATTAACTGGTGAAGCTCATGATAAATTATGGGATATTACAACTGAAACTTTACGTAAAGTAGTTGGCGAAGGAGATTTCTCTGGAACTCAACAAAAAATGGACTCTTTTAAAGCAGGATATGGAACAGTTTTATTCTTTGAAGATGAAGCAGTCATTAAATCTCTTCAAGAACAATTTGCTCTATATGCTGAAAACTTCCCAATCTGGTCAAACCAAGCTTCTGGAATGCACCAATTAGTTGTTTGGGCTGGATTAGAGGCAGAAGGATTAGGAGCATCATTACAGCATTACAATCCACTTATCGATGATGAAGTGAAAAAGGAATGGAATATCCCAGCTGAATGGAAATTGATTGCACAAATGCCTTTCGGTAACCCTACTGCAGAGCCTGGTGATAAAGAATTCCAGCCACTTGAAGATCGAGTAAAATTTTATAAATAAGGATAAAGAAATCGTTTATCTTAACAAAAAGGTCTGATAATGCATCAGATCTTTTTTTGTTTATAATTAACAATTTGAAAAGCTTAGTAATCATTTCGTTAGGTGCCTACATTTTTTATTGAATGAAAAGTCATACATAATCATTCCTAGTTTTCCTTGAGCACCTGTAATAGTCCTACTTAATGCATAGTCCAGTCATAGGAAAAAAACGGAGATTTAAGAAAGGTTTTAGTTATTGTGGTAATTTTTTACTTAAATACTCAACATCTGATGTAATGATTATTTTATGATAACGCTTACGTGTTATGATTTCATTAATCCTAATTGGAAGGAGGGTAGACCATTTGCATCTAGAATTTGCTTGAAAAGATAAATTAAATAAAGGACGTGAGGAGAAAGATGAAAACAAAATTATTAAAGATGTTTATTGCAAGTATCTCAATGATAATTTTAGTTGTTGGTTTGTCTTTTCAATCTGTTTCTGCTGCTACTCCTGATTTCAGTATGAATGGCTTTGCTACTTCTAATGGTGGAACAACTGGCGGTGCAGGTGGAGATACAGTCACCGTTCAGACTGGAGATGAAATCATCCAAGCTTTAAATAATAAGGATGATAATACACCTTTAACGATTTATGTGAATGGAACGATTACACCCGATAACACCTCTGATAGTAAAATCAACCTCAAAGATGTTTCTGATGTTTCCATATTAGGCGTTGGTACAAACGGTGAATTTGATGGAATTGGCATCAAAGTATGGAGAGCAAATAATATCATCATTCGTAACCTCACGATTCACGAAGTTAGAGCTGGCGATAAAGATGCCGTAACGATTGAAGGTCCTTCTAGTAATATTTGGGTCGATCATAATGAGATTTACGCTAGTCTAAATGTAGACAAAGATTATTATGACGGGCTTTTCGATGTAAAGCGTGATGCTTATAATATAACCTTCTCTTGGAACTATGTACATGATGGGTGGAAGGCAATGTTGATGGGCTCATCAGATAGTGATAATGCCGATCGAAATATCACATTCCACCATAATCATTTTAAAAACTTAAACTCCCGTGTTCCTAGCTTCCGTTATGGCAAAGGACATCTTTATAACAACTATTATGAAGGAATTGATGGTTCAGGTATAAATGCACGAATGGGTGCGGAACTCCTTGTCGAAAACAATGTATTTGAAAATTCACATAACCCATTAGGTTTTTGGTATAGCGACGAGACAGGTTATTGGAATGTTTCAAATAATCTTTATCTTAATAGCACAGGCAGCCAACCAACATCATCCACTACAAATTACACAGTCCCATACAATTATACGCTAACTCCTGTTGAGGATGTAAAATCAATGGTCACTCAATATGCAGGTGTTGGAGTCGTTCAACCGTAAATATGATTATTGTCAAAAATAAATAGTCAGTTTTATTCTTTGAAGCTATAATCTCATCAAGAACAATTTGCGATATATTTAAAAAACTAACCAATTAGTTGTTTGGGCTGGGTTCAGCCCTTTTTTCATTAAGAACAATATATGAAAAACACTCCACCATCCTTTTAACTCTCGTTTCTTAATTCTAGTGAGGGGTCTGACCCTTTGGTTTTGAGTCATCCACTTTTGCTAAAGTTCATTGTTTTTAAAATTTGAGATTTTACTTTCTAGAGCAAATGGTACAATTAGGTAAATGGAGAATAAAGGAATCGTTTAGTTAATACATAATTGATAATTTTATGGTAGGTGGAGTTTACATGTTTTTTTTCAAAAAGAAAGCCAAAATAACAGAAGAGAAAATACAAGAACTTATACAACAGCTGGAAAGGGCATATATGGCAAAAGATATTGATCAGATGACGGAAATGTTCCATCCAGATAACAGGCAAATCTCCTTTTTGAATCATTATAGCTTGATGATGAACTTTCAAATTTACAATATTCAATCTGAAATTTTAAATCTTGAAATTGTGGAATTATCCGAGAAAGAAGCAACGTTTACATATACGCGAAAACATTTATATACTTGTGTAAATAAAAATGATGAAAATGGAGAAAACCCAAATAATATTTCAAGCTACTATGTACAAATTCAAGCTGAGGGTAGTCAAATTTGGATTACAAAGTATTCGAGGTTTAGTGAATTATTTTTAAATACGGAAGGTGAAATCCTCCCTTATGAGCAAGCGGTTGTACCTGCTGCCGCTCAGTACTATGAAAATATGAAAAGGTTTATTGAACCATTTACGTTAGATGGTTTTTTGCCAGCGACATACTATCTATATAGTGATAGTGAATTTATTGGTTATTATCCTGAGAAAGAGAGATTTTTGTTTGTGACTTCAGAGAGATTTACCATCGACTATTTTACGGAAATGAATGCGGATTCGATTGCTAAGCATACAGATATATATTTAAGTGAGAATAATCTGGAATACGGAGCTATTATTGAACAGGAAGAAAATCATTCGATTATCGAAACAAAAATAATAAATAATGACCGTTTATTACATGAACTTGTGTTGAGTATATTGGCATCTGATGGATTTTATATGATTCGTTATTTTAAAAATAATAACAGTCCAATTGAAAATGAAGTACGCCAAAGCTGGATTGAGCAAATGAGAGCCTCGGCTACAAAAATTTAATAATGGAGAAAAATTAGGAAAGAGAGGGTTTACTCTCTTTCCTATAGAGTAAAACTTATTTTATTGTGTAATCATAATAATTGGCGGCTCATTTAAAAACTTTTCTAAGTTCTTAGCATCCTCCATAACAGCCTTCCATTCCGGTGTAGCCATGGCACTCTGAAGTGTTGGAAGATCTGCAAATTCAATTACTACAATCATATATAGATTTAAGGTAGTATTTTGCGATTGGATGACACGATCAATACTACTTGCCTTAATGTTTGGAACGTTCTTGGCAAGGGGCATATGTGTGTTAAGATAATACTCATCAAATCCTGCTTTGTCTTTTGGTTGTTGATATTGAATATATAATTTAGCCATTTTTATTGCCCTCACTTTAATTAAAAAATGTAATAAAGCTTCTTGTTGCTCTAATGAGACTTAGCTGATAGAACAGCATCCTTTAACTGAAAACACCGCATCTGTACTATCCTTTACTTCTCTTATTAAATAAATTCAATAATTTCTTTAAGTGGAATTCGAGTTGTTTGGTATGCTGGTGCTGCAGCCTTCCCTATTGCAATTAAAACGATAGGCATATATCGATCACTAATATTAAATTTCTTCATGAATTTTTCCTTATCAAAGCCACCCATTGTAACGGTATCATATCCTTTAGCCTTGGCAATAAGCATCAGCTGCATTGAGACTAAGCCAGTGTCAAAGGATGCAATGTTTTTACGAATTTCTTCTGATGCCTGGGTATAAACATTTTTTGAATTTTGAATAATCTGTTCGACTGTTTCTAAATTCATGAAGCCAGCCTCATAGTTGCTTCTATATACTTTTTCAATATTATGATACATTTCCTTATCACCTAATACAGCAATGATTGCTGAAGATGTTTCAACCTGTTCCTGATTGTTGGCGATTTGACGAAGCTCTTTTTTTACCTCTTGATCATCGATTACAATGAAGCGCCATGGTTGAAGATTACTTGATGACGGAGCTAAAATAGCTTCACTTAGAATTTCTTCGATTTCTTCTCTAGGTATTTTAAAACTTGCATCGTATTTCCTTACAGAATGGCGCTCTCTGATAATTGTAGATAAATCTTGTTTTATTAATGAATTCATTTTTTTGAACCTCCTAAAAAATGTACTTACTTTTTGTAAGTTATATTAGAAACTTACAAAAAGTAAGTGTGAGTGTCAAGTAAAAGGAATTGGAGAAAAAGAATGAAGAAGAGGAATCTAGAATAGATGGAAAGTAAGTGAGATTTGGTTACGTTTTCAACGCGGTAAAATTTATAATTATATGAAAATTCAATTAATGATAAGTTATTCCCGAACAATGATGATTTTTTAAAAAGAAACATTCGTCTTTTTTCTTGACGGACGGAATGACTGATGATAAGATGAACTTGTAAAAATTAAATAACGTTCTCGTATAATTTTGGGGATATGGTCCATAAGTTTCTACCAAGCTGCCATAAATAGCTTGACTACGAGGTTGTATATATATTGTAAGGGGAAAATGCATGCATCTTTCTCTTTATATATCTACCAAAAGTCAAGCTCCGGTGTATACGGGGCTTTTTTCATTATTTACAGCAAAATATAAAACTATTTTAAAAGATATATAGGGGGAAAGACTATGTTGAATAAGAAAATGCTAATGGTATTATTTACTGCTTTAATGGTTGTTTTCATGGCTGCTTGTGGAAATAATGAAGCAAAAGATAATGAATCAGGATCAGATGAAGGCAAAAAAGGGTTAAAAATTGCAATTGTAACAAGTCCTTCTGGTGTAGATGATGGGAACTTCAATGAAGATAACTACAATGGAATTTTAAGCTTTATTGAAAAAAATTCAGATGCGACTGTAAAGGCTATTCGTGAAGAAACTGGTGATCCCGCAGCTGCTGTTCAAGCTGTTGCTGATATCGTGGCAGATTATGATGTCATTGTAACTCCAGGCTTTCAATTTGCAGGTATTTCAAGCATTGCTTTAGAAAATCCTGATAAGAAATTTATTTTAATTGACTCAGAACCAGCTGCTCAAGGTGAACAAAAGGAATTCGATAATATTTACGCGATGACATTTGCTGAGCAGGAAAGTGGATTTTTCGCAGGAATGGCTGCTGCATTAGAAACAAAGTCAAATAAAGTAGCGGTTGTAAACGGAATTGCATATCCTTCAAATGTAAACTACCAATTTGGTTTTGAATCTGGTGTGAATTATGTAAATGCAGTATATGATAAAAAAGTTGAGGTTGTTGAACTACCAGCTTATGCAGGTGTGGATGTAAATAACGAAGATGTTGGCGGAAACTATGTAGGAACGTTCTCAGATGAAGCGACAGGTAAGGTTGTTGGTAATGCTTTAATCGATGAAGGTGTAGATATTATCTTCGTCGCTGCAGGTGGATCAGGTAATGGTGTTTTCACAGCTGCAAAAGAGGCTGGTGGAGATGTGAAAGTAATTGGTTGTGATGTTGACCAATTTGATGACGGTGTAAATGGTTCAGAAAATATCGTGTTAACGTCTGGATTAAAGGTTATGAGCACTAATGTTGAGAAATCATTAAACTCAATTGTTGATGGAAGCTTTAAAGGTGGAAACGTCGTTCTTCAAGCTGATACTGATTCTACTGGTTATGTAAAAGAAGAAGGTCGTCATCAGTTATCAGAAGATACAATTTCAAAAATTGATGAAGCTTATAAATTAGTTAAAGAAGGTAAAGTTGTACCTGCATCTAATTTCAATGGGCATACTCCAGATAAGTTTCCAGGGTTATAAAATCCAGAGTTCAGAAACTATGATGAAATGAACCTATAGAAGTTTATCATTTCCTAATTTATGTTTGTAGGGTATGGTAAACTTCTTTTCTGTTTTTCAATCACTATGATAAAGGGGACGTAAAATGTCTGATTATATTGTAGAAATGAAGCATATTACTAAACGATTTCCTGGAATTGTGGCTAATGATGATGTAACCATTCAAATTAAAAAAGGGGAAATTTTTGCTCTGCTTGGAGAAAATGGAGCGGGAAAATCAACCCTTATGAGTATTTTAGGTGGAATGTATGAACCTGATGAAGGTGAAATTTATATTCGTGGTGAAAAGGTCCAAATAAGCTCGCCAAATCATGCGGCGAAGCTTAACATTGGGATGGTGCATCAGCATTTTAAGCTAGTTGAGGATTATACAATTACAGAGAATATCATTTTAGGTGTTGAACCAATTAAAAAATTTGCTGGCCTTTTTCCATATGTAGATATTCGAAATGCAAATCGGATAATCAAAGACCTTTCGAAGGATTATGGATTAGAGGTAGACCCTACAAAGAAAATAGAAGATCTTAATGTTTCGATGCAACAGCGGGTAGAAATTTTAAAGGTGCTTTATCGTCAAGCAGAAATTCTTATTTTTGATGAACCGACTGCTGTTTTAACTCCTCAAGAAATAGATTACTTGCTTACTATTATTGAAGGCTTACGAAAAGCTGGAAAAACGATTATTTTAATAACACATAAGCTAGATGAAATCAAAAAGGTAGCAGATCGTTGTGCGGTATTAAACAAGGGAAAATTAATCGATGTAATGGATGTAAAGACAACATCTACAAAACAGATGGCTCAGCTTATGGTAGGTAGAGAAGTGACCTTTGAATCTGAAAAGCGCCCAGCTGAATTTAAAGAGGAAGTATTGAAGGTAGACCATCTAACAGTAAAAAATGAAGATGGTTTTGAGGTTGTAAAGGATGTTTCTTTTTCTATTCGTGGCGGCGAAATCTTTGCCATTGCCGGTGTGGCAGATAATGGACAAGTTGAATTGGCAGATGCAATTGCTGGATTAACAAAGGTGAGCAGTGGGAATATTTTCTTAAATGGTAAGGATATAACGAATGAAAGTGTAAGAAAAAGAACAGAAAGCGGAATTTCTTATATCCCTGAAGATCGACAAAGCTATGGACTTGTGTTGGACTTTGATTTGGCGACCAATATAGGGTTGAAAGAGTATTATCGTGAGCCTTTTTCTAAAGGTGGAATTTTAAATAAAGAAGCTTTTCATGAGCATGGCAGTAGGTTAATAGAGAAATATGATATACGAAGCGGACAAGGCATTAAGACACAAGTTCGTTCAATGAGTGGTGGTAATCAGCAAAAGGCTATTATTGCCCGAGAAATTGAATTACAATCACCATTAATGATTTTTGTTCAACCAACGCGTGGATTGGATATTGGGGCAATTGAAAATATTCATAAGATGATGATTCAAGAACGAGATAAAGGTAAAGCAATTCTTCTTGTATCATTAGAGCTAGATGAGATTATGAATGTTGCAGATACCATTGGTGTTATATATAACGGCCAACTTCAAAAAATTGCAAGTAGAGATACGTTAACGAATAATGAAGTAGGCGAGTATATGATGGGGGCAAAACATGAGTAAACGAAATGATACACAAAAAGAAAAGTTTATACAAAAAGTCGGTAGAGTTCTTGCGTGGCCAATTAGTCATGAAAAATGGCAATCAATTTCTATTCCGTTATACTCCATCTTACTTAGCTTTATTGCAGCTGCAATTGTTATTCTTTTAATTGGGAAAAATCCGTTGCAGGCATTCTTTAACCTTCTGCAAGGAGCCGGAATCATGCCGAAGCCTTCTTATGCAGCCTATAAGAGCATGTTTACTGATTTCTTAAGCCTATTAAATGCAATGACACCGCTAGTCTTTGCGAGCTTGGCGGTTGCTGTTGCCTTTAAAGCAGGTTTGTTTAATATTGGTGTTTCAGGACAAATGCTCTTTTCAGGATTTTTAGCTACAATTATTGTTGGCTATAGCGGCTTAGATGCAATGATTGCAAAGCCACTTGTCTTAATCATCGGTATAGCAGCTGGAGCATTAATGGGTGGATTAGTTGGCTGGCTAAAATATAAGTTTAATATTAATGAAGTAGTATCAACGATTATGTTGAATTATATTACTCAATATGTTGTCAGCTTTTTTATCCAAATGTATTATATTGACCCTGTCTCAAGACAATCTCGTTATATTACTGAGGAATCAAGATTAACGTTAGTGAATGTTGAAATGGGCAATTTGAAAATGGATATTCCGTTAGGGTTTATTTTGGCCATTATTGTTGCGATTCTATTAAAGTTTGTAATGGATAAAACAGTACTTGGCTATGAAATTAAAACAGTTGGAACAAATCGGAACGCAGCAAAATATGCGGGAATGAATGTTGGGAAAAATACAGTGCTAGCAATGGTTCTATCAGGTGGTCTTGCAGGTTTAGCAGGAGTTACCTATTATTTAGGCTATTTTGCTTCCATTCAACCGAAAGTATTATCAAGCATTGGCTTCGATTCAATTGCCGTGTCTTTACTAGGGAACTCGAACCCAATCGGTGTTATTTTTTCGTCATTTTTAATATCAGTCATTAACCAAGGTAATACGTACATGAGTTCAATGGCAGGAATTAGACAAGAGATTGCTTCCGTGATTGTCGGTTTAATACTACTGTTTAGTGCTTGTGGCGCATACTTGAAATATAAGGTAAGTCGAATGAAAGAAAAAGATGCGGAGCGAAAGGAGGGGCAAGAATAATGGATACAGTAATTATAGATGGATTATCCTTTGCACTGCCTCTTTTTATCATGGCGATTGGAGGCATCTATAGCGAAAAGAGCGGAATTACAAACTTAGCTATTGAAGGCTTCCAAGGTTTTGGTGCTTTTATTGGTGCTTTATCAGTCGTTTTAATTGCAAATTTCTCTGGAACAGATGTGCAAAATTTGTTTTACCTCGCTTTATTGTTTTCAATGATAGGAGGAATGGTATTTTCCGTTCTTCATGCATTGCTAAGTATAAAGTTTAAGGCGAATCAAGTCATAAGCGGTGTCGTCATTAATATTTTGGCATTAGCCTTGACGACATTTTTAACAACACAAATAAACAGTCTTGTGTTTGGTGCTACTTCTGATAAGTTTCAATTAGGTGTATCAGAGCGTTTTACGATCGAAGGTTTAGCAAATATACCTGTAATTGGTGCGGTGTTTACAAATATTTATCCATTTGAAATTATTATCATCGTGATTGCCGTCTTAGCTTGGTATGTTTTATATAAAACAAAATATGGAATGCGTTTAAGAGCGAGTGGGGATAATCCGCATTCAGTTGATGCTGCAGGAGTAGATGTAGCAAAAATTAGATTTGGTGCGGTTTTAATATCTGGTGTTTTATCAGGTTTAGGCGGTATGTGTTTTGCTTATTCGATCTCTGCTAACTTTTCATCAAGCATTTATATGGGATATGGATATTTAGCGATTGCAGCGCTAATTTTCGGTAACTGGAAGATTCTCCCTACACTTGCAGCCTGCTTACTATTCGGATTTGCGAGATCAGGGGGAACGTATATCGGTCAATTAATGGAGTTACCGAGCAGCTACACTGATTTATTTATGATTTTACCTTATGTTTTAACTTTATTCCTTTTAATCTTTTTCTCTAAATCAAACCGTGCGCCAAGAGCGTTAGGAGAAATTTACGATAAAGGAAAGAGATAAAGATAGTATAAAAAGGGCTTTTCGTGCTTTGGAGCATGAAAAGCCCTTTTTAATGGTTGAGCTAAAGATTTAAATCATTTGAACTTTGAAGTTGACTTTGCTTCTTCTTTACAACATATGTATTTGCAATAATATCATGAAGCCCTCTTTTTCTTTCTGTGAAAGCAACCATAATATAGCCGATATAAGCAATCATAGCACTTAAGATATAAGAAAAGGCACGACCCCATGACTGGCCTGCTGTTATCTTTTCTCCTTGTTCATTTATAATCTTTAACCCTAAAAAGTGTTTTCCGAAGGTTGCCTGATATTTAGTAAGCGGCATTAACGCTAAATAACAAATTGGCCCCGCAATCATAAAGATAAGAGTAATTAGTGAAACGATATATTGAAGCGCACTTGAGACAAATTGCGTCATAAATGCTAAAAGTACGAGAATAAGATAAATACCGGAAATAATCAGACCATCTATTATCGTAGCCGCAACTCGTATCCAAAAGCCAGCACTACTTTGTTCCATATCTATCACCCCCCTTACCTGGTAAAAGATAACATTTTTTATTTTAACATCTGTGTTTTAATAGTTGACGGGAAATTATCCCTAAATACATATGTGACCAAAGTTGTGATTTTTATTGATTGGTCTTTACTATTTTTGAGCTTCGCAAAAGTTTATTAACACTATAAATGGCTTGAATAGAAATTATTATTTGTAAATTAATTAACTGAAAATCCCCATATGTGTAGAATTAAAAATCAAATCTATCAAAAAAGAAGCTGTTTTTCTTAGAAAAACAAAAGAACTAGTAAAAGTGATATAATAAGAAAGAAGTATGAAATGAAATTGCAGAATATTCAAAATGGTATTTTGTCAATAGTTAATCCACGTGTTTAGTGAGTCATCTTGAAAGAACTGCATAACCTTAATCAGCTTTTATTAAGGTCGATTCCATCTTTTCGCCCTGGCTTTGTTTATTTTTTTAATCTCCAATCATAGGAAATCAATTAGAATCATTTCAATGGTATATTTAGGCTAAAAAGCTTGATATGTTTAAAGTATTGATGATATAAATTGGTAGAATAAGTGTTTATAGAGAGATGTTGGAATATATAGATTGTCAATTAATTTAACGTATGAATTGGAAATACAAAAGGGTTTTGATAAAACAATCAGAATACTATAATAGGAAATATAGAATCCAACTAGGAGGAAAAGTATGTCTCAAACTGAAGCGATGCACCCAAAACTCGGTCGAGTTATTGATAATATAGATAAAGTTATAATAGGGAAAAGAGATATAAGCATTTTAAGTCTAGTCGCATTACTAGCAAATGGCCATGTGTTGCTTGAGGATGTGCCAGGTGTTGGGAAGACAATGATGGTACGTGCTCTAGCTAAATCAGTAGGAGCTGAGTTTAAACGGATTCAGTTTACTCCTGATCTATTGCCATCAGACGTAACAGGGGTCTCGATTTATAATCCAAAGGAGCTAAGGTTTGAATTTCAAGAAGGGCCAATTTTTGGGAATATTATTCTTGCAGATGAAATCAATCGAACGTCTCCGAAAACGCAGTCAGCTTTATTAGAAGGAATGGAAGAAGGCAGTATTACAGTTGATGGGACAACTCGAATTCTTGCAAAGCCTTTCTTTGTTATGGCAACACAAAATCCTGTTGATTATGAAGGAACCTATCCATTACCAGAAGCTCAGCTAGATCGATTCTTGTTTAAGCTAAGAATGGGCTATCCGACAAAGGCTGAGGAATTTGAGGTGCTTACCTTAGCAGAAAAGGAAAGGCCTATTTATCAATTAGATAGTGTAATAACGAAAGAGGAATTGGCAGAGCTTCAAAATGAGATCCAACATGTATATGTAGATGAAACAATTAAACATTTCATTATAGAATTAACGGGGAAAACGCGAAAGCATCCGTCTATTTATTTGGGAGCGAGCCCGCGTGCATCTATTGCATTAATGAAGGCGGCGCAAGCTTATGCATTTCTTTATGGAAGAGATTATGTGATCCCGGATGATATTCAATATTTAGCACAATATGCGCTCCCACATAGGATTATTTTAAGGTCTGAAGCACGGTTTGAGGGGAATTCTGTAGAAAAAATTATTCATGAAATCATTAGTCAAACAACTGTTCCTGTTCAAAGGACGTTAAGTCATAAATGAATAGATTTTTGCGGAAAATTCGTATCGGTTGGAAGTTTATTTCCCTCTTATTGCTTACGTTAGCGGCCTTTAGCTACGCGATGTTTCAAGGCGGTTTTGTAAGCTGGTTTCTATTCTATAGCTTTATGCCCTTTGCGATTTATTCATTATTATTATTAATTTATCCAGTTCGTTCCTTTGAAGTAACGAGAAAGGTAAATCAAGAACAATTCACCTATGGTCAAAGGTTTGTGGCAACAATTACAGTTAAACGAAAAATTCCGTTTCCATTATTTTATTTAATTGTAGAGGATGAGTTAACAGATAGATTACAAGGCAGCAGGAAGCTTTCTGAGCCGAAGAAAATGTTTTTTCCGTGGTTTAAGAGAGAGTTTTCATATGAGTATGTTTTGCAGCAAATACCGCGTGGGGAGCATCATTTATCAACGATTCGATTACGAACAGGTGACCTTTTCGGACTAATCGAAAAAGAGGTATTTGTACATGCCGAGCATCGTTTTCTTGTGTACCCTTCTACAATTGACGTAACTAACAAGCCAAAGCAAAGACAATTTGAACAAGGGATGTCTTCTAACAAAGCTAGATACTTACAAGATTCAACGATAGCTGTTGGAATAAGGGAATATCAGCCAGGTGACAAATTTGCCTGGATTGATTGGAAAGCAACGGCTAGAAGAGATTCGTTAATGACAAAGGAATTTGAGCAACTACAAAGCCATGATGTTGTCATTATTATGGACCGTGTTCAATCTGAAGTTTTTGAGAGGATTGTTTTATATTCAGCATCGTTAGTCCGCTCGCTTCTTAAAAGTGGGGCAAGGGTTGGTTTTATTTCAATTGGAAGTCAAAAACACATTTTTCCCTTAAAGGCTGATGACCAACATTTAAAAAATATCTTTTATCACTTAGCGAAAGTTGACTGTGATATAAGAAAACCTCTTTCTTCCCTTTTAGAGGGCGGAATATTGAATACGGAGATGAAGCAGGTAACGAACATCATTGTCACGGGTCATATAACGCTTGATTTTGTAAGAAGAATTGAATACCTTGGCGGAGGCCAGCAAATGTTCGTCGTCTTTGTCATAAAACAGGATGCTATGACAAAAGAGGAGCAAGTGTTAATTGAACGGCTAACTAAACGTCACATCGAGGTAAACGTAGTAACGGGGCATACAAGTCATAAAGAGGTGATGAGCTCATGACAACTCAAACTTCGTATGTTGAGAAATCGGCTGCAGTAATCTATTATCTTTTTGCCTTTTTATTGTTATGGGAGTGGCTAAGGCCTTTAAACGTATTTAGTAATACAGCTAATACGTTTGTCTTCATTTTTTTTATAGCGGTGAGTTTTTTGCTTATCTTATTCAAAGCTCGCTGGTATTTATCCTTTCCTGTAAAAATTATTATCATTCTATTTATCTTACATGGAATGTTTTATCAAGGAGTGTTTTTAAGCTTTGGTTGGTTAACTGATTTGATAGAGGATACCGTAAATAATATTCAATTAATTCCAACCGCGAATTGGATGAGCATGACAGCATCCTATCGAACATTACTATTTTTTATTTTACTATGGCTGCTTGTTTATTTAATTCATTATTGGGTACTGATCCAAAAAAGAATCTTAATATTCTTTGTTTTAACCTTACTTTATATAACGGTTTTAGACACCTTTACTCAGTATGATGCTACATTTGCAATTGTCCGGACTGTACTAATTGGATTTTTTATGTTGGGGATGCTTTACTTTGACCGACTAAAAAAAATCGAGAATTTGCAAATGAAAGGATTAGCTTTCTTTCGCTGGTTATTGCCACTTTTTGCTTTTATTGTGCTTTCGATGGTTGTAGCGATGTTAGCCCCGAAGGCATCACCACAATGGCCTGACCCCGTTCCTTATTTAACTGCTGTTGGAAATGGAGAAGAGGGAATTGGTGGGAGGAAAAAAATCGGTTATAGTGAGAGTGATGAAAATCTTGGTGGTGGCTTTGTTGAGGATGATACAGAAGTATTCACACATATTTCAAGTGAACGGCATTATTGGAGAATCGAAACAAAGGATGTTTATACAGGTAAGGGTTGGATAGCATCAGAACAAGATAATGACTTTGAGGAGATTACGAATATTCAAGATGAATTGTTTTGGACAGATGAATCAGTAAAAACGAAGCAGCTTGAATCGACTGTAACCTTTAACAATAATTATCGTCATTTTCATCTCATGTATCCTTTAGGAGTAACTTCAATTCAAACTGAAAACAATTTAGATTTCTATTTAAATCCAAATACAGAGTTAATAACACCATTTCCTGAAAATAATGGATCGAGAGAGCAGTTTAAGAGCTACAAGGTAACCTATAATCTGCCTACATACTCATTGGATGAAATGAGAAAGGTGCAGAATTTACCTGAGTCTGATCCGATTCATCAACGTTATACACAGCTGCCGGACTCCTTACCTAGCCGTGTAAGAGATTTAGCAATCCGTCTTACGATGAATGAGACGAATCAATATGATAAAACAAAAGCAATAGAAGAATATCTTGGTTCAGCGGATTTCACATACGATAAGGATGATGTGGCAATTCCTGAGGGGGAACAGGATTATGTTGATCAATTTCTTTTTGAAACATTAAAAGGCTATTGTGATAATTTCTCAACTTCTATGATTGTCTTGCTCAGAGCTATCGATATCCCTGCTAGGTGGGTTAAAGGCTATACCGAAGGAGATTTTGTTGACGTTGTTAATGAAACAGAAAGAGAATATAAGGTGACGAATAATAATGCTCATTCATGGGTCGAAGTTTATTTTGAAGGTGTTGGCTGGGTGCCGTTTGAGCCTACAAAAGGGTTCATAAATCCTTATACAGTATCGAATGAAACACAATCAAATGAAACGGAAGATGTACCTGAGCAGCAACAACAAACACCTGAGGAAGAAACACAACAAGCTGAAGCGGAAAAGGAAGAACAAGAAAAGCAAACGGAGAAAGAGGTAGAAGAAGCTACAGCCTCTGCAGAAAATCAGGAGTCTTCTCTTTTAGATATGCGAATCGGCAGTGCATTCGTTTATAGCCTGCTAGTCATTATTCTAATTGCTGGCTTTGTTTTATATAAAACAAGATTGAAGTGGTTTGCACATTTTATTGTTCGAAAATATAAAAATCGCCATGATGAGGAGGTGTTTTTCCACGCATTTCAATCTTTGTTAAAGCAATTAGAACGGAAGGGAATGAAGCGTAAGGATAGCCAAACGCTTCGTGAATATGCTCACACGATTGATCATGTATTTCAGGATAAGTCGATGACCATTTTAACAGAAAACTATGAGAGAGCATTGTATCGTCGTACAGATGCTGAAAAAGAATGGGTGAAATCGGCGGAATTGTGGGAAAATTTAATCAAAAAGACATCGTCTTGATTATTACCTTAGAGATTGATAGAATAGAAAAAATTATATTAACCTTCATATATCCTCGATAATATGGTTCGAGAGTCTCTACCGGGTAACCGAAAATTTCCTGACTATGAAGGCAGAATTGTACGTTTTTTAAAACTAGAATTCTGCCTTCTTATTGTGAAGGCAGGGGTCTAGTTTTTTTTCTAGCTTTTTTATGTTGTAAAACAATGAACTAGCTAGACTATCGACGGGCTTGCGTTTTGATAGATGTGTACGTAATAATATTGCTTGATAACTACGGATGAGGTGACAAAATTGGCAAATGTTCATGAAATGGTAGTGGTTTTAGATTTTGGAAGTCAGTATAATCAATTAATTACAAGAAGAATCCGTGAGTTTGGTGTGTACAGTGAGCTACACCCTCATACATTAACGGCAGACGAAATAAAAAAAATGAACCCTAAAGGTATTATTTTATCAGGTGGGCCTAATAGTGTTTACGGTGAAAATGCCTTTACTTGTGATGATGCGATTTTTGATTTAGGTATCCCGGTCTTAGGGATTTGTTATGGAATGCAACTAATGACACATAAGCTTGGTGGTGTTGTTGAAGCGGCTGACCATCGTGAGTATGGAAAAGCAACGATTGAAGTTCAAGGTCAGCACGGATTATTTAAAGATTTACCAAACCAACAAGTAGTTTGGATGAGCCATGGTGACCTTGTAAAGGAAATTCCGGAAGGTTTCCAAGTTGATGCAACAAGCACATCATGCCCATATGCTGCAATGAGTAATAATGAGCGTAAGTTTTACGGTGTTCAATTCCACCCAGAAGTACGCCATTCTGAATACGGTAATGATTTATTAAAGAATTTTGTATTTGAAGTATGTGATTGCTCAGGAAATTGGTCAATGGAAAATTTCATTGAGATGGAAACAGAAAAATTAAAACGAAAAGTTGGTAATAAGAGGGTTTTATGTGCTTTAAGTGGTGGGGTCGATTCTTCAGTAGTTGCTGTATTAATTCATAAAGCAATTGGCGACCAACTAACATGTATTTTCGTTGATCATGGTCTACTCCGTAAAGGTGAAGCGGAGGGCGTTATGAAAACGTTCAGTGAAGGTTTTAACATGAACGTAATAAAAGTCGATGCTAAAGATCGTTTCTTAAATAAACTAAAAGGTGTTTCTGATCCAGAACAAAAGCGTAAAATTATTGGAAATGAATTCATTTATGTTTTTGATGATGAATCTGCAAAGCTAGAAGGAATTGACTTCTTAGCGCAAGGAACGCTTTACACAGATATCATTGAAAGTGGAACAGCTACAGCTCAAACAATTAAATCACACCATAATGTTGGTGGTCTTCCAGAAGATATGGAGTTCGAGCTAATTGAGCCATTAAGCACATTATTTAAAGATGAGGTTCGCGCATTAGGGACTGAACTAGGAATTCCTGATGAAATTGTGTGGAGACAACCATTCCCAGGACCTGGTCTTGGTATTCGTGTATTAGGCGAAATCACTGAAGAGAAGCTTGAAATCGTCCGTGAATCAGATTATATTCTTCGTGAGGAGATTAGAAAAGCTGGCTTAGAACGTGATATTTGGCAATACTTCACTGTTCTACCTGATATCCGTAGCGTAGGGGTAATGGGAGATGCTAGAACGTACGATTATACAATTGGAATTCGTGCAGTTACATCTATTGATGGGATGACATCTGATTGGGCGAGAATTCCTTGGGATGTATTAGAGGTTATTTCGACACGAATTGTAAATGAAGTTAAACACATTAACAGAGTTGTTTATGATATTACAAGTAAGCCACCTGCAACAATTGAGTGGGAATAAAAAAACACGAACAAAACGAACATTATTCAAAATAATGTTCGTTTTTTTTATTGACTGTTTGATAATAGACTGATAAGATAAAAAAGAAGGAAATAGTCGAAATACGTCGTATAATCTTGGGGATATGGCCCAAAAGTTTCTACCAAGCTGCCGTAAATAGCTTGACTACGAGTGTTAATATTCAGGAATGATATTCCTATGTATTGATAATTTGTTAGTCAAGTGCTCAACTTTTATGGTGAGCACTTTTTTATTTGTTTTAGCACTTTTCAACTTATTTATAGTGAATTCCCCAATTATACGACTTAATTACTTGTTAGGGAGGCACTACCTTAATGAAAAAATACTTTCAATTTGATGAATTGGGAACAACTTATCGTCGAGAATTAATAGGTGGATTAACTACGTTTCTATCTATGGCATATATCTTGTTTGTTAACCCAGCGACATTGTCAATGAGTTCAATTACTGACTTGCCAGATGAATTGAGAATGGACCCGAATGCAGTTTTCGCTGCAACTGCTATAGCCGCAGCGATCGGTTCGCTGTTAATGGGGTTAATTGCTAGATATCCTGTTGCACTTGCACCAGGAATGGGTTTAAACGCGTTTTTCTCTTATACAGTTGTATTAACAATGGGGATTCCATGGCAAACAGCTCTTTCTGGTGTATTGATTTCAGGTTTAGTGTTTGTTGTTTTAACATTAACAGGTCTTCGTGAAAAAATAATTAACAGCATACCTGCTGAATTAAAATTTGCTGTAGGTGCTGGGATCGGTCTTTTCATTACATTTGTTGGTTTGCAAAACGCAGGTATTATAGTAAATAATGATGCGACACTAGTAGGATTAGGGGATTTAACAAATCCACAAACATTACTAGCTGTCTTTGGGATTATCGTTACGGTTATTTTAATGGTTAAAGGTGTTAAGGGTGGAATCTTCTATGCTATGGTTATTACCGCTGTTGTCGGGATGATTTTTAACCAAATCCCTTTTCCAGAAAGAATTGTCGATACAGTGCCAAGTCTAGCTCCAACATTTGGTCAGGCATTTATGAATCTCGACCAAATTTTTACCGTTCAAATGCTAGTTGTTATATTAACTTTCTTATTTGTTGATTTCTTTGATACGGCTGGTACATTAGTTGCTGTCGCAAATCAGGCAGGTTTGATGAAGGATAATAAATTACCACGTGCAGGAAAAGCGTTATTTGCTGATGCGGCTGCAACTGTTGCGGGTTCTATATTAGGGACATCTACAACAACTTCTTATGTTGAATCAACAGCTGGTGTTGCTGCTGGTGCTAGAACAGGACTTGCATCTGTAGTCACAGGGATTCTATTCTTGTTAGCTTTATTCTTCTCTCCATTATTAGGAGTAGTGACATCTGCAGTAACAGCTCCGGCATTAATTATTGTAGGTGCATTAATGGTTGCATCACTTGGAAACATAGAATGGAATCGTTTTGAAATTGCAGTACCAGCTTTTCTTACGATTATCATAATGCCATTAGCCTATAGTATTGCTACAGGTATTGCTGTCGGATTTATCTTCTATCCAATAACAATGGCTTTAAAAGGTAAGGCTAAAGAAATTCATCCAGTCATGTACGGTTTGTTTGTAATATTCATTCTATACTTTATATTCTTAGCATAAAAATGTTTATTAAGGGGAGAGGGCAGAAATGCCCTCTTTTATTTTATTTGAGTAAGAACAAGAGTGATTTCTTTATAAGGAAGATTTTTTCCTGGATTTGGAATGTATTATTTGTTGACTCTATATAAAAATACTGATATAGTTATACAAGTCAGAAAGAGAGGAAAACACAACTTACCTAACGAAGAAAAAAGTTGTTGACTTGTGCTGATTGACATGGTATATTAATAAAGTCGCTTCTGAAAGAAGTTACGAAATGAATGTTCTTTGAAAACTAAACAAAACCAAGCGTGCCAACGTTAATTTCGATTAACAACAAATCGTACTATTAAGTACACAATGAGCAAGTCAAACACTTTATTGGAGAGTTTGATCC
>NZ_JBQENT010000052.1:0-36425 GCF_052044855.1 Metabacillus sp. 22489 | reverse complement strand
ATTAGTGAGTAAATGTGGTGCAAAAGGGAAACCCATTCAGTGGGCCTTTAAGGCCGAGGCCGGAAAGAGAGGCTTTTAGCCGCAGAGCAAACCACCAGTTCTCACTGGTGGTTTTGATTAAATTAGAGGAATTTGATTCTTTACATTTACATGTTAAACAGTCTTACTTGTTAACCTTTCAAGCTCCTCGACAATTCTCCTCGTGTCTATTCGTTCAAATAACGGATTAACGTTCGATAATACGATCGGTTTAATAAAAATAGGATTCCAGCTTGTTTCAGATATTTTCAGCATCGCCTTCACCTTTTCACTTGAAAACGGAAGAAATGGAGTTAAAACATGTGCCAAATTCCCAATAAGATAAACACAATTTGCTAAGGTTTGCTTGCAACCCTCGATATCATCACATATCTGTTTCCACGGCTGCTGTTCATCAAAGTATTTATTAGAGTATCTGACAAGCTCGAAAACTCGTTCTAGCCCTTGTTTAAAAGAAGTAGTTTCAATACTTTGTCCTACTTCTTCATAAAGCTGTTTCACTTTATTCTGAACCGTCCAATCTATGTTACTATCAGGAATCACACCATCAAATGACTTTTCGATAAATTTTAATGTTCTATTAATAAAGTTGCCATATGCCCCTAGCAATTCACTATTATGACTATAAATAAATTCCTTCCAGGAAAAATCAGCATCCCGGTTTTCCGGAGCATTAATTGTTAAGAAATAACGAATGGAATCTGGGTCATATCTTTCTAACATATCTGGAATCCACACTGCCCAATTTTTACTCGTAGATAGCTTCTTCTTTTCTAAAGTTAAATACTCATTTGAAACGATATGTGTAGGAAGTGGACTTTTTTCAAGTCCCGCTAATATACCTGGCCATATAATTGAATGAAATGGTATATTATCTTTCCCATGTACGTAATAAGACGTTGTTGTTTCATTCCAAAATATCGAATCATCGCTATTTGTTTCCTTTGCCCACTTTTTACTTGCCGTGTAATATCCCGAAACCGCTTCAATCCAAACATAGATTTTTTTTGACTCAAACCCTTTCACAGGAACAGTTACTCCAATCGAAAGATCTCTTGAAGCAGCTCGATCTCGTAAACCTTCCTTTAAGTACCTTTTCGTCAATGATATGGCATTTTCACGCCAAAGCTTTTGATTCTGAGCTTCCTCTGTAAAAGCTTCTAAAATTTACTGAAAGGAACTTAACGAAAAATAAAAATGCTCCGTTTTCCTTGTCGTAGGCGGTTTCCCACATATTTTACATAATTTATTTCGTAATTCAGTTGGTTCTAATACACTTGAACATACATCACATTGATCACCCCTGGCATTTGCACCACAATTAGGACATATCCCTTCAACATAACGGTCAGGTAGAAATTGCTGGTCATATTCACAATACGTTTGCTCGATTTCCTTTTGATAAATAAATCCTTTTTCAAGTAGCTCTAAAAATATATCTTGAACAATTTTATGATGCAAGGGACTATCAGTTCTCGTGTAAACATCATATGAAAAACCTAACTTTGTATAGCAATCTAAAAATTCTTGATGATACTTATCGGCAATCTCCTTTGGTGAAACTCCCTCTTGTTTTGCTCTAATTGTTATCGGTGTCCCGTTACAATCACTACCTGAAACATATAAAACCTTATCTCCCTTTAAACGGTAATATCTAGCCAAAATGTCACCAGGTAATAGGCTTGATATATGGCCAAGATGTAAAGAACCATTTGCATAAGCCCATGCTCCACCAATAAAAATACTCATTAAAACCCTCCTCAAATTTTTATAGAAAACTTTGTTATACTTGGTTGTCGCTATCCTCTTGCAGTCCGGGAGTTCTCTCGGCTTGATAATATCGCCACTCCCATTTACACGCTCCTCCTGTGCTTTTTAGAAAAAACAAAAAACCTCGTCCTTAACTGAAATAGTTAAGGACGAGGTTTGGATTCCACGTGTTACCACCTTAATTCGCAAATAGTTCACACCATCTGCCTCTGCAAGTACGGATAAATACATCTACTCTTATACTGTGACATTGATAACGAGTGCCAAATCTCGTCGTAGCTTACTAATGCAAAAAGTATGTTCAGTACGAAGCTTAGAGACCATTTTTCAAATCAATGTTTTTGCTTCTTTTCAGCTACCGAAGCTCTCTGTGTAAAACAAAGTCATTTTACTTTTTCTCTTCATTGCCTTTATTTGATAATTACAAACAGTTTATGCAAAATTTTTCCTAAAGTCAATATAGGAAGATTTTTTTTATAAGTGGACGTAGCAATCTTAGTTTTCTCCTAACAAAGGAATTCTGCCTTTATAACGATTAACTAATTCCCGATTATACTCTTCTGATCCATCAACATTGCCACTTTTAAAAATTGGGGGAGTAAACTCATTTTCAACCATCAATTTAACTGCCTCAACTATGATGGCATTGACGATGGCAACTCCAATAACTGTTGAACCTGATCCGAACGAAACATTAAGTAATTCATGGTTTAGTAAGGCATCTCCCACCATAATATGGCTATCTATTGTTAGATCAGATGCATCAGAGAGAAACATTCCATTTTTATGCCTTGAGGATATATGCTCCGAATAATTGAGAGATGTAATCGCAATGACATAAGCCCCCTGTTGCTTAGCAAATTCAGCAACCTCAATTGGAACCGGATTTCTACCTGATGTAGAAGCAACAATTACGATATCATTCGCTTGAATTCCAACTGTCTCCATAAATTGTTTAGCATATCCATGCTGTTTTTCCAATTGAGAGGATTTTACTGCCCCTTTATGAAGCATTAACTCTTCTATTAAAATTGGGTTAATTGTTGCAAGGCCACCTGCACGATAAAAGAGCTCCTCAGCCAGCATATGAGAATGACCACAGCCAAACACATGAACAATACCATCATTTTGGATCGATCGGGCAACTTTACTTGCTGCTGTTTGAATATTATCAGCTTCGTCTTCTTCGATAGTAGATAGTAGTTCAATAAGTTTATGAAAATAATGATTAAACATATTATATCTCCAATATTTTAAGTTTTTACCGCTCCATCTGAATCATAAATTTATAACGGTCTGCACGATATACTGATTTAACTAATTCAAGAGGAGTACCGTCTTGTAAATACGTATTTCGTTGTATGAGCATAACAGGTGATCCTTTTGCTATTTTTAAATAATTCGCTTCCGTTTGACTAGCAATAGAGGATTCAATAATTTGTGAAGCTTGATGAATTTTAAGATTTAAATTTTCTTCAATATAAGCATACAGAGATTGGTTCACAATTTGTTCTGTAAGCCCTTTAATTAAATTGGCAGAAATATAATTTGTTTCTAAAGCCATAGGAACCCCGTCAGCTAATCGAATACGTTTTATCTCATATACAGGTCCGTATTCAGGTATAAGAAGTTGCCTTGCAATCGGACTTGTTGATGGGACGATTTCAAATTGGATTAATTGACTTCCTGGCTCAAATCCTCTGGCTTTCATATCCTCTGTAAAACTTGTTAAGCCATGAAGAGGCTGTTCTATTTTACGTTCAGCAATAAAAGTTCCCTTTCCTTGTAAACGAAATAAATATCCCTCATTAACTAATTCGGTAAAGGCTTGTCTAACTGTCATTCGGCTAATTTGATGATTTTCAGCATATTCCCTTTCTGGAGGAAGTGAATCACCAGGCTTTAGCTCGCCCTTTTCGATCATTTCTTTAATATGTTCTTTTAGTTGATAATAAAGTGGAATGGGGGAATTTTTGTTAATCATTCTCCTTAATTCACCTTTCCCAATTAAACTCGACAGCGATAGTTTTCACACATACAACGTTTAAGAACGCATTATAGAGTTAACAGGTCGTTTTCATACCTGAAACTGCCGCTTTATCTGCAATTATTGTAACATATGGATGATTTTTCAACACAGATGCAGGAAACTTTTCGTCTATCTCACCGTTTATAAGCTTATTAACTGCATCCTTTTTGCTTTCTCCTGATACTAAAAGCAATATTTCCTTACTTTTCATAATGGTGGAAATCCCCATCGTTATTGCTTTTGTTGGCACCTCTTCAATCGTCTTAAAAAATCTTGCGTTTGCCTGAATAGTTGAAGGTGCTAACGTAACGACATGGGTTTTCGAGCTAAAAGACGTACCTGGTTCATTAAAACCAATATGACCATTTTGACCAATTCCTAATATTTGTAAATCGATCCCGTTTTCATTAATTAATTGTTCATATCTGTTACATTCCGCTTGACTATCAGTCGTATTACCAAGAGGAATATGTGTTTTCCTTTTATCAATATTAATATGATTGAACAAATGATTATCCATATAATAGCGATAACTATTTGGGTTTTCTCCAGAAAGTCCAATATATTCATCTAAGTTAAAAGTAGTTACATGCTCATAGGAGGTTCCGTTTTGCTTGTGATCCACGATTAAATTTTTATACATTTCACTTGGAGTTCCACCTGTAGCAAGTCCTAAATGAATAGCAGGATTATTAGTAACCTTTTTCATAATATATTCTGCTGCTACTTGGCTCATTTGTTGATAGTCATTAACCTCAATGATTTTCATCCTTCGTTTCCTCCCTTTTTATAGGCAAGCTTTCCTCGACAAAATGTCATTTGAACGTCATAATGTTCATCTAAAATGATAATATCCGCATCTTTTCCTACAGCAATACTGCCTTTTCGTTCAAAAATATTTAGTTGCTTTGCAGGGTTTTCCGAAGCCATTTTTACCGCTTCCTTCAACGAGCATCCAGTATAATGGATGATATTTTTGACTGCGTGGCCTAGCTTTAAAACACTTCCTGCGAGAGTTCCGTCGGAAAGTACCGCTGTTCCGTCTTCTACATTAACTTCCTGACCTCCAAGATCATACGTACCATTTTTCAAACATTTTGCCCGCATCGAATCAGTTATTAAAATTAATCCATCGCTTTTCTTTTGCTTATAAGCTAAATGAACCATCTCAGGTCTTACATGAATTCCATCGACAATCATTTCAGCCTTTAATTCATCATGTAATAACGTAGCTCCAACAACACCTGGTTCACGGTGGTGTAACCCTCTCATCTGATTAAATAAATGTGTGACATGACTTGCTCCTGCTTTCATAGCATCTGTAACGATCTCATAGGTTGCATCAGAATGACCAATTGATGAAACGATTCCTTGCTCATTCAAATATCGGATCATGTCAAGTCCGTTTGGCAGTTCAGGCGCAAGTGTAACTAGTTTAATCATTCCATTTGATAAGGTTTGCCACCTTTTAAATAGCGCAAGATCTGGCTCAATAATATGCTGCAGTGGCTGTGCCCCTGCTCTTTCCCGATTAACAAATGGACCTTCAAGGTGGATCCCAAGTATTTCTGCTATCCCCTGTGATGGTTGAAGATGAATGTATTCTCCTGCATTGATAATGGCATTTTCAATTTGTTCCACATCTTGAGTTATAGTAGTAGCTAGGAAGCTTGTTGTTCCCTCTTTTGGAAGTGCGTTAGCCATCGTTTTCAGTGCTGCTTCTGTAGCATCCATCGTATCAGCACCATCTGCTCCATGGATATGAACATCAATAAAGCCTGGGACAGCTGCATAAGACGAAGGAACATCTACAACATTAAAATCTTCTCCATGAATAAGTTGCTCTAACGGTCCGAATTCTACTATTTTATTGTTTTTTATTTTTATAAACCCTTTTTTAATGAATTCGTTTTCAGAATAAATTTGAACGCCCTTTAGCAAAATAAGATTATCATCAGCCATTTTCAGATACTTCCTTTCAGTTGATACCTTAAGTTTAGCATCACCAAAGTATAGTTGTCTATACCAATTTTACGTTGAAACCCTTTACAACTTTATTGATTGATTTACTGGGATTATCGACATTATTCTTTTTCGAACTTGAAAAAAATGTTAGAAAATAAAAAAATAATTGGTATAGACATCTATATTTGAAAATGATATAGTTACATTCAGAAAAGCGCTTTCTTATTTTACAAAAGGAGAGGATTATTATGTTAGGCTTTCTACAACGAATTGGTAAAGCTTTAATGCTTCCAATTGCAGTGTTGCCTGCAGCAGGTCTATTACTTCGTTTTGGACAACCGGATTTATTAGATATTCCATTTATCGCAAATGCTGGTAATGCTATTTTTGCTAACTTAGCTTTAATTTTTGCTATTGGAGTTGCAATGGGATTTGCAAAAGATAATAATGGAGCTGCTGCCTTATCCGGTGCAATCGGATACTTAGTATTGACTGAAGGAACAAAAGCTCTTGATAAAGACATCAATATGGGGGTTCTTGGAGGTATTATTGCTGGTATTATCGCAGGATTATTATATAACCGATTCCGAGATGTTAAACTGCCTGAGTGGCTAGGATTTTTCAGCGGCAGACGCTTTGTACCAATTATAACCTCTTTAGCTATGGTGATTTTAGCTGGAATTGCTGGTTTTGCGTGGCCACCAATTCAAGATGCAATTAACGGACTTGGTAATTGGATTATCGGATTAGGTGCAATTGGATCAGGTTTATTCGGATTTTTAAACAGATTGCTGATTCCTTTAGGACTTCACCATGTTTTAAATAGCCTGTTCTGGTTTCAATTTGGAGAGTTTGAAGGTCAAGCAGGAGATATTGCCCGTTTCTTTGCAGGTGACCCAACAGCAGGCGGGTACATGACTGGATTTTTCCCAATCATGATGTTCGGGCTTCCGGCAGCTGCTTTTGCAATTATTGCAACTGCAAAACCTGAGAAACGAAAAGCAACCTCAGGAATGTTTATCGGCCTTGCCTTAACTTCTTTCCTTACTGGAATTACTGAACCAATAGAATTTTCATTTATGTTTATTGCACCTCTATTATATGGAGTACATGCCATTTTAACTGGTGTATCAATGTGGGTTACCTCAATACTAGGAATTAGAGATGGATTTACCTTTTCAGCAGGAGCAATTGACTATTTGCTAAACTTTAATATTGCTGAAAAGCCATTATTGTTATTAGTAGTTGGCCTAATTTATGCAGTTATCTATTTTGTTATTTTCTATTTTCTAATAAAAGTGTTTAACCTTAAAACTCCTGGTCGTGAGGATGAGGAGCAAAGCATTGAAGGCGAAACTGCAGCTGACAATGTTGGAAATAATAAATATGAAAAAATGGCCTATCAATTTATTCAAGATATTGGTGGAAGAGAGAATATTTCATCGATTGAAAATTGTACGACACGCCTTCGTTTAGATATTAATGATATGGAAAAAGTGAATGACTCTGCTCTAAAAGCACATGGAGCAAAAGGAGTAATTAAATTAAATAAAAAGAACCTACAAATAGTCGTAGGTACTGAAGTAGAATTCGTTGCAGATGCGATGAAAAAAATAGATCGTTCCTGATAATAAACGCAGCTTGATTGTATGTAATAATAATCAAGCTGCGTTTTAATTTATGTTTATCAATTAAAGATGTTGAAAAATGCTATATTGAATTTAGTATCCTTCTTAATCTCCACCGCCACCACAGTCTCCCCCACCGCTACCAGTATCAAAGGAGCTACAATCATTTGTATTTGAATATGTATCGAAATTATTTCCATGAGAATGAGTGTAAAAACTATCGTGGGAATGACTATTTTTCCTGACATTTATTCCATTTTTACTATTAAAAATTCCTACTAAAAAAATGATGACTATAACTATAATCGCTTCCATGTTATCAACCCTTTCTCACTATTCTTACCCTTTATACGGATAAAAATGGAAAAGGTTTCATCATGAAAAAAAGAGCTACTAAGGTAGCCCTTTTTTGTTGATACTTTATAGCTTTTCTCCGTTTGTTGCAATAACATCCTTATACCAGAAGAATGATTTTTTCTTTTTACGCTCTAACGTACCACTGCCATCATCATGCTTGTCCACATAAATAAAGCCATAGCGTTTTGAGAACTCACCTGAAGATGCACTTACTAAGTCAATACAGCCCCAGCTTGTATAACCCATTAAATCAACACCATCTTCAATTGCTTCACCCATTGCTTTAATATGCTCACGAAGATAATCGATACGGTAGTCATCATTGATTGAACCATCTTCTTCAACCTTATCATAAGCACCTAAGCCGTTTTCAACGACGAAAAGTGGCACTTGGTAACGATCGTATAATTGGTTTAGACTAATACGTAAACCTTCTGGGTCAATTTCCCAGCCCCAATCACTTGCCTTTAAGAACGGATTTTTCACACCGCCAATAAGGTTTCCTTGTGAATTTTCTAAATCTGACTTTTCTTTCTTTTCTGTACGGGACATGTAATAACTAAAGCCGATATAATCGACAGTACCTTCTTTAATCAACTCAAGGTCACCCTCGCGAATATCTAGCTTAATATTATGCTCTTTAAAATAACGATTTATAAACGCAGGATATTCCCCTCTAACTTGTACATCTCCACAGAAATAGTTAAAGAATCGTTCCTCCTGAAGAGCATACATCACATTTTTCGGATTAGAATCATATGAATAAACAGGTGCGTATAAAATCATACAGCCAATTTTCGCATCAGGAATAATTTGATGACAAGCCTTAACAGCAATTGCGCTTGCTACAAATTGATGATGGAATGCCTGGAATGTTGGAGTATAGCGATCCTCTTCCTTTTGAATCGAGAAGCCAAGTCCCATAATTGGCATTACTAAGCCACTATTAATTTCATTGAATGTCATCCAATATTTCACTTTGTCTTTATAACGGTTAAAAATTGCATTTACATATCTTTCAAAAAACGTCACAACTTCACGGCTTCTCCAACCGCCGTATTCCTTCACAAGATTTACCGGCATTTCATAGTGAGAAATCGTCACTACAGGTTCGATTCCATGTTTATGCAGCTCATCAAATACGCGATCATAAAATGCTAGGCCCTCTTCATTTGCCTCTAATTCATCCCCATTTGGGAAAATTCTTGTCCATGCGATCGACATACGGAATACTTTAAAGCCCATTTCAGCAAAAAGCGCAATATCTTCCTTGTAACGATGATAGAAATCAATTCCTTCATGATTTGGGTAATAATACTTTTCCTTATCTATTTCAAAGTTAAAGCCTGGTGTTTGAAGAATACTTAGTCTTTCTTTACCACCTGGAAGAACATCGGCAATATTTAATCCTTTGTTCCCTTCACCAAATCCACCTTCCATTTGATTCGCAGCAGTTGCTCCACCCCATAAAAAATCTTCAGGGAAATGATATGTTTTCATATAATAACCTCCCAATATTTTACTATCATAATAAGTAGCATTTGTTTGTTGGATAAATTTAAAACATCTTCATAATAAAATCATACTGATAGTTGGAAAAATCGTAAACATACGCGAACTAACTAGTTTTTTATAACAAAGGTAGTTATTTGTTTCATTTGTGTAACACAGTGTATCATTGTGATAAACTAAATATGCAAGGTGATTTACAGCAATTGCGTAAGGAGAGTTTAACCTATGTTTTCCAATGAAATCATTGCTTCATTCAATGAGCTAGAAACCTCTTTATATAACTACATTATCCAAAACAGTGAAAAGGTCGCATATATGAGAATTCGCGAGCTAGCAGATGAAACACATGTCTCAACTGCGACGATTTTACGTTTCTGTCGCAAAGTAAATTGCGAAGGATTTACCGAATTTAAAGTTAAGCTTAAAATGCATGTCCAGGAAAATAAAAAGCCAATGATAAAAAGCTCCTCACATTCATTCCTGGAGTTTTTCGAACGGACAATAAATGGGGATATCGAAGCGAAGATGAAAAAAGCTGCAAGCATTGTTACAAAAGCGGATAATGTCATCTTTATCGGTATTGGTAGTTCAGGAATATTAGCTGAATACGGGGCGAGATATTTCTCAAGCTTAGGGAAATTTTCAATGTACATTAAGGACCCACACTTTCCTATACACTCAAAGCTCATGTTTAATAGTGTAACAATTGCATTATCTGTTTCAGGAGAAAACCCATTTACTGTAACACATCTTCATCAGCTGAAACAGGAAGGCAGTAAAATAATAAGCATTACAAATAATAAATTATCTACAATTGCAAAAATATCTGACCTTAACATTCCTTATTATGTAACAGAAGAATATTTAGAAGAGACAAATATCACGACACAGGTACCTGTTGTTTATATATTGGAATCGATTGCGAGAGAAATTTATCGACTCCAGCAAGAAGAAGAGTTATAGAATAAACTCTTTTTCGTATTGCGATCATCTTTAATCATGCCAACATGTCTTTTGAGTAGCAAGATGCGCTAACTTACCTGCATTTTTCCTTTTTATCTTCTTTTAACTCTTTAATGAATAGGACTGTAATTATCATGCAAAATATAAAATTTGCTTCTAACCAGCAAAAAGCTGAAATAAAAAGAAATCTAGAATTCATTAACATAGAAACTGAAAAAATAAAAGAATATGTGAATTTGGAGCTGTTCTCTTTTGAGCAATTAGAAGAAGCCCAAATTGGCTATCTGATTACTCCAGATGGACATTCACTCATATCAGTTGAAGTGGACTCATGGGATACAAATTGGATTGTTATTGGGTATGAAACAATGTGCGGGGATCCTCTTATTATCGAATTAAATGAGAAGGACTACCCTGTATCTACATTAATCCACGGAATTGGCAGCTGGAATGGCGGAAATTTCCTTGCAGATTCACTAGAGAATTTCCTAGCAATTATGAAAGAAATAAATTGTTTCCTTACTGAAAAGCAAGTACGAGAAGGAAATCAAACGATAAAAATGAAAGAATTGATAGCCTTGATAAATGTGATAGTTGAACATAATAGATTTACTGACTTTGATATATGGAAATCTTTGTTGAGTCCGTTATTCATGCTAGCTGAAGAATACGAGAAAGCTTTAGAATCGAATATAGCGGAACTGAAAAAACAAGGGAAGAGAATTTCAGAAATCGCCACCCAACTTAAAATACCGCCTAAAGATGTGTATATGTATATGAAGAAAATTTCACAATAAACGAAAGGTGTAACGCATGGACAATAAGTATTCATGCGTTTTATACCATAAATAGCCTCATTTTCTGCTGCAGTTAGAAACAAAATAAGACAATAATTCTCTATTGACTAGCCACTTCTGAACAATCAATATCCTTCAGATACTAGGAACCAGAATACATAAACAAAATTACGAAGAAATACGAACAATCCTCATCATCATTCTATAAGTTCTGTAATAAAAAGAGAAAACGAGTGAAACGATAAAAGAGAGGAATTTTATGACTGTTAATTAATCGAGGAGAAAAAATGAAGCATTTTTTTAATGATCTTCTTAATAAGCAAGTATTCTTTAAGTATGGTTTTTATTTGTTACTTTTTATGAGCATCGTATTAAATATTTTGATATTGCCAATCATGTCATTTGATAGTGAACTTTATATATTTTTTATATTATCCGTTATTTTTTTAGGGATTGGCTATTACGAAAAACCAATTTGGGTTTTATTATTAGGGACAGCAATTGTTGTTACGGTTCGTTTTTTCCTCATCGCAGAACCATTCTCAGGTCCTATTACTTATATCATTCATTTAATAACATATTTTTTAATCACCTTTATTTCAACAGGGTTAATGAGAAATTATCAGCGGATAAAAAGCGGAAACATTGAATTGGTAACTGCGCTGGCTAATGCGCTTGATTCACGGGACTCCTTAACCGCCAATCATTCCCAGAATGTTGCGCGTCTCTCTCTTGAAATCGCAAAGGAAATGAACCTACCGAGACATCTATATGACGTCATACTCGAGGGTGGGCTGCTACACGATATAGGAAAAATTGGAGTTCCTGAGCATATTTTAATAAAGCAGGGGAAATTAACTGACGAAGAATATACTTTAATTAAAGAACACCCGGTAATTGGCTATAACATTATTAAGCATATTTCGAATTTTGATAAAAATGGCATATTAAATATTGTGTTATATCATCACGAAAGGTATGACGGGAAAGGATATCCAAAAGGGTTAAAGGGTGAGGACATTCCTTTAGTTGCAAGAATCGTTGCCCTTGCTGATACATTTGATGCGATGACATCAAAGCGAGTGTATAGGGATAAGCTTGATTTAGACTATGCAGTTCAGGAAATTCATAAACATCGAGGTACACAATTTGACCCAAACGTTGTTGATGCATTTCTTAAATTATATAAGCGAAAAATGAATGGATTAGACCTAAAGTAAACTCATACACCTTACCTTTAGGTCTAGCATTTCATTCATCTGACAAACTTTATCATACAATTCGTAAAATTAGTATGGTGATAAGCAAAATCAATTCCTTTCTTTTCCCTTAATGATTTTGAAACATACTTTGTTTGATAAGTAATAAAAAATTCATCAGTAAAAGGATAGGGTTTTATCTTTATTTCAGATTGATTTTTCCATTCGGCAACAAATTTTTCACCATTAATGCTTGGGTTAAATCCATCGACAAACCATGGGTATTCATCAGATTTGGTGGCACCGGGTTCATTTAGACATATGTAAAGAGATAAAGCATCCGCTAACTGTAATAATTGAAAGTGACGATTAACTGCTTCCTTATTGGGATAATTTAATTGCTTGTTTAATCTCTCCTGTCTATTTCTCTCATGCTCGATAAACTGTATGCATTCCTGTTGACGAGAATCACGAATATCAACAAAGGAGGAAAAATGAATACTACACAGTAAACCGGCATATTGGTTGATCATCTCCACCTCATCAATCCCTTTTGTATACATTACAAGCTTAGGTGATAAAGGGTAATCCATAAACGAATATGGGACATGCTTCTGATCATTCCATATCGGTGTTTGATCTAGACAAATCCATGCTCGATCATGCTCTCTTATAGCAATATAGGCCTCATCCCGATAATCGTTACTTAAAAATAAATCTTCAGAAAAGTGTCTTGCAATTTCCTCTGACATCAATGCATGATCATGCTGGGCTGTCATATGAAAAGAGCTTATTGTTTCACGGACAATCATGATATCACCTCCAATGTTCACACTCTTAAAAAATAATTTTCGCTATATAGGTAGCTGCGCAAAAAGCAGAAGTGGCCAGCACGATAATTCCGATCGTTCTTTCCTTATTTTTTAATAATCGTATTCCTAAAATTACTAATAAAAGTGTAGATGCTATTTGGTTTAACGGAATTAAATACTTATCATACGCTTGATTAAATAACGAAAATAACGAAACAGCTAATATAAAGGTAGCAAAAACAATTAAGAAATATTTCACTTTATCCTCCTGTTCTACAAATCTATATTGTAATATTCTCCAATAACCAAAATATACCTTTTTAAAATAAAAAGCCTTGCCTCTAAAAAAGAAGCAAAGCAACCATTATTAAATTTCTAGTGAGCATGCCCCTGAATCATAGCTTTCCGCAATAACAAAACGATGTTCATCTGTATAATCAATATAAATATCGTCTTGTAAATACCGCTTTGTGAAATGATCGATACGAATTTTAATGCCTGCTACCTCAAACAATAAGTCATTTCTTCTCGCCTCATCAAAAATGAGGGAAAATTTCACTGATAATCCACAGCCTCCACCCATCGTTGCATCAATACGTGGGAATTTCCCCTTTTCTAGTTCTACAGATTTTAATCGTTCCACTGCTTCTTTACTAAATGTTATGAACAATCTATACCACCTACTTTCACTGATAAAGGTTGTTCAATGTCCTTTTTATAACGGACAATCGGCTTCCTGGCAGCTTGAACCTCATCTAAGCGACCGATCGAGGTAGTATTAGGGGCATTTAAAACAATGTCCGGATTTTCTTCTACTTCTTTCGCAATTTGAATCATTGCTTCGGCAAAAGCATCTAACGTTTCCTTCGATTCTGTTTCTGTCGGCTCAATCATCAAACATTCCTCTACATTTAGAGGAAAATAGATCGTTGGTGGGTGGTATCCAAAATCAAGCAGTCGTTTCGCCATATCTAACGTCCTTACGCCAAGCTTCTTCTGCTTACTTCCTGATAAAACAAATTCATGCTTACATATCTCGGAATATGGCGAATCAAAATATGGTACAAGCTTTTTCTGAAGATAATTAGCATGTAAGACAGCACTTTCAGAAACGTGACGAAGTCCTTCATGTCCCATTGTCCGAATATAAGTGTAAGCACGTACAAGAATACCGAAATTTCCATAATAGCCCTTCACTCTTCCGATTGATAACGGATGATTATCATTCAATGTCAGCTTATCCCCTGCTTTTTCGATTCGTGGCACTGGTAAAAACGGGATCAGCTTCGTTTTCACTCCAACAGGTCCTGCTCCTGGACCACCGCCGCCATGAGGTGTTGTAAAGGTTTTATGAAGATTTAAATGAACGATGTCAAAGCCCATAATCCCTGGTGTTGTTTTTCCTAAAATTGCATTCGCATTTGCGCCATCGTAATAAAGCAGTCCGCCGACATCATGGACAATTGCAGCAATTTCGCGAATTTCTTTTTCAAATAAGCCTAACGTATTAGGATTTGTTAACATTAATGCTGCCGTTTCCCTATCAACATGCTTTTTTAATTCAGTTAAATCAACTAATCCATTTTCATTCGATGGAATTGTGATCGTTTGAAAGCCTGCAACTGTAGCACTTGCGGGGTTTGTTCCATGTGCCGAATCCGGAACAAGGACCTTTGTTCTTTTTTCTCCCTTCTCTGCAAAATAGGCCTTTACCATCATTAACCCAGTCCATTCCCCTTGTGCACCTGCAGAAGGCTGTAATGTTACAGCATCCATTCCTGTAATAACAGCTAAATCCTCCTGTAATTCATACATAAGCTCTAGAGCACCTTGAACAGTTTCTTCAGATTGGTATGGATGAATTCGCGAGAAGCCCTCGAGTCTTGCGATATCCTCATTTATTTTAGGATTGTATTTCATCGTACATGACCCAAGTGGATAAAAGCCTGTATCAATCCCGTGGTTTTTTCGCGAAAGAGCAGTATAATGGCGAACAAGCTGAAGCTCTGACACTTGAGGAAGCTCAGCAGGTATGTCTCGTATCAAATGCTTTGGCAGCTTTTCTTCTAAAGCTACCTTAGGAACATCTCCTTCTGGCAGACTTGCACCAACACGACCTTGGCGACTTATTTCGAAAATAAGACTGTTGTAATCAACCATGTGCAATTGCCTCCAATGCATTGATAAATTGATCGATTTCTTCCTTTGTTCTTTGTTCAGTTACAGCGATTAACATTTGATTACTTCCTAAATCATATCCACCAATGAAACCTTTCTTAAGAAGTTTTGAGTTAATCTCCTTAATTGACAATGGAAGCTCTACAACAAATTCATTAAAGAATGGTGCTTGATTCTTTATGTGAAAACCTTTTTCAATGAGCTGTTTTGCCATGTAATCCGCCTTTTCGAAGTTTAACTGTGCCATTTGGCGAATCCCGTACTTTCCAAGTGCACTCATACAAATAGCAGAAGCAAGAGCGTTTAATGCTTGATTTGAACAAATATTTGATGAGGCTTTGTCACGACGTATATGCTGTTCCCGTGCCTGTAGCGTTAGGACAAATCCTCGTTTTCCCTTATCATCGACGGTTTGCCCGACAATTCTTCCTGGGATTTTCCGCATTAACTTTTTCGTTACAGCAAAATAGCCACAATGTGGGCCACCAAAGGACATCGAAATCCCTAACGGCTGCATATCTCCAACAACAATATCTGCTCCAAGCTTCCCTGGTGCTTGTAAAACCGCCAATGCTAAAGGATTCGCACTAACGATGAAAAGCGCTCCATTCTCCTCTGCGATTTTCTTCACTTTTGTTAAATCCTCAATTGAACCAAAAAAGTTCGGATATTGAATCATAATCGCAGCTGTATTCGAATCGGCTAGATTCGTTAAATTCTCTAAATCCGTTACATCGTTGTTTAGCTTCACTTCCTCAACAAGATATTCTTGTCCTGCTGCAACTGTTTTTACTATTGAAAGAGATTCTGGGTGAACTGCCTTTGAAACAAGAACCTTTTGCCGCTTTGTTGTAGCAACGGCAAGTGATGCAGCTTCAGCAAGAGAGGTAAATCCATCATACATAGAGGAATTGGCAACATCCATACCTGTTAATTCACAAACCATTGTTTGAAATTCAAATATCGCCTGTAGCTCCCCCTGGCTAATTTCTGGCTGGTATGGAGTATAGGCTGTATAAAATTCGGAGCGGGAAATCAGATGGTTCACAACACTTGGAATATAATGATCATACGTTCCTGCACCAAGAAAAATCGGATAATGATTTGCATGTTTGTTTTTAGCTGCAAGCTGATACATTTTCTTAGCAAGCTGTGGTTCAGGGATAGCATTCGGAATAGCCAACGGTTCATTTAAACGGATTTCAGGTGGGATATCAGCAAATAAATCATCAATCGTTTGAACATTTAAAAACGCAAGCATTTCTTCTTGATCCTGCTTCGTATCAGGAAGATATCGGTACGTATTTCCCATATATTCTCTCTCCTTCAAACGTTTCTCTTTTTATAAAAAGGGGTTTTCACAACAATTGCATCGAGGAATTTGTTGCGAATTTGTACTTTAAGCTTTGTCCCCACTTCTGCATATTCAGATGGTATAAGGGCTAAACCAAGATTTTTCTTTAGCGTTGGTGAAAATGTCCCTGATGTGATAAATCCAATTTCCCCATCTTCTGAATACACTTTATATCCATGACGAGGAATTGCTCTTTCAGTCACTTCTATCCCGACCAATTTTCGTTTTCCCTTTTTAATCAAAAGTGGTTCTTTACCAATGAATGGGCAATTTTTATTCAGTTTAACTGCAAAGCCAATTCCTGCTTCAAGAGGAGTAATTTCATTTGACAGCTCCCTTCCATATAACGGAAGACATGCCTCAAAGCGAAGCGTATCACGTGCTCCAAGTCCACATGGCTTCAACCCTTCCTCCTTACCAACTGCTAGAAGCTTCTCCCAAAGAGCTTTCGCCTTGTTCGCACCTAAATAAAGTTCAAAGCCATCCTCACCTGTATAGCCGGTACGGGAAATGAGAACATCTGAAATACCTGCGATGGTGACAGATTGTGCGAAGCGAAAAGGTGCAAGCTTTATTAAATCCAACTCAGTTACCTTTTGTAAAATCCCTATTGCTTTAGGTCCTTGTATCGCAAGCAACGCAACCTCATCAGAAATATTTTGCAGTGTAATATCACCGCTTGCATGCTCCTTAAGCCATGTATAGTCCTTTTCGAGATTAGCTGCGTTAACGACGAGCAAATATTTTTGATTGGCTAACCTATATACTAATAAGTCATCAATCGTTCCACCGTCGTGATCGCACATTGCGGTATATTGAGCTTGATTAATTTGAAGCTTTGTTACATCATTTGTGACCAAACGATTCAAAAAGCTTTCAGCATCCTTTCCTTCGATAAGAATTTCCCCCATATGTGAAACATCAAATAAGCCTGCTTCATTTCGAACTGCTTCATGTTCAGCTAATATACTAGAAAACTGTACTGGTAATGCCCAGCCACCAAAATCTATAACCTTTGTTTTTTCACCATATTGTTTATAAAAATCATAAAGTGGTGTTCGTTTCAATGCTCGCTCTTTCATCTTCCATCCACCTCCTACTATTATCTAGCCATACAAAAAAGGACAGAAAAAGGTAGTAATCGCTACCTTCTCTGTCCTTTTACCTGAAAGTTTGCCCTGTTTGAACAACAGGTCCCCTTTGGTGGCATGTCAACCTCATCATGCTCTCTCCAGAGCTACGTCCAATTATGGTTCTTTTACCTGAGAGATTTGCTCATAAGGCTGTTTTTATGAGCTTGCTCCTTCGGCGGCATTTATTATGCTCTCTCCCATAATCATCATCCGCTTCATATTTATTAAGTTTAAAGTATAAGACTCCGCTTTCCTATACAATGAATCTGTTAGATTATGCTACACATTATTTTTCAGTTCTCTTTCCATTATTCTATTCAGGTCACTTACAATACATGATTTTTCTTTAAAATGTCATGTTACATTTTTCAGGTTGAGCATATATTTCCCATGAAATTTTCTGCGAGTAGCCTCGTCAACGATATTATTGTTCTTCTTTTGCCCTATCTAACACATGTTGAATAAATGGTGCTTTTGCCTCTGTATATGCGACTCGATTAAATCGATATTTATTAGCTAAAGCTCTCTTAATCCTTTCATATTCCTTCCGGACATTTGAATGCTTTCTCAAATAATCGCGAAACAATAGCTGCTCATGCCATGATTCACTATCCATCTGGTAAACATGTAAATGATGGGTCCCTGCCCTCCATTGTCCTTTACGAAAAAAACGTCTATGAGGGAAATTGTTATGCTCGACAAATTCATATTGTAATTTCTTTAGTGGCTCGATCATATAAGCAGTATTATCAAGATGATTTACAGCAACTGCAATATCTAAGACAGGTTTAGCTGCTAAGCCAATAATTGAAGTACTTCCTATATGCTCGATATCAACGATGGCATTTGCGAGGATACTTTGGATGTTTTGTTTTTCCTGTTCAAATTGAATCGCCCAATTTGGGTCGTAGTCTTTAATGATTACTTGCTCCATAGCTTAGCTCCTTCTTAGCTATATAAAGAATTTTTAGATGAATGAAAATGCTTATTAATTTTTCACTTACTCATTACCTATTATCCATTTTTTATTTTTAAGTAACTTTTTTTTGCTAAATTTCTTATATTGTGCATAAATGAAATTTGGAATAAAATAAGTTATTCATTTATTAACCTTTTTTCCAACACTATTTTCCGTAGTCCCTTTTTATCAATATATGTATCAATTACATCAAAGCCATTTTTAATATTCAATATTAGCATGCTTCTCCATTTATTCATTGTCTTCGTTTGAACATAAGTGTAGCCATTTTCTTTAATCCATTGATGCTGCATTTCCATTAATCTTGTGCCAATTCCATGTTTTTGGTACTTAGGAGCTACTCCACCTAACCAGCTATAAAAAGTATCAGCTTTTAGCTCATAGCCAATTTTATATCCGATAATTTCTTCATCAATTTGTGCAACAATGACTAATAACTTTGACTTATCTTCCATTTTCTTTTGTAAATCATCTGATGAGCCAAAGATAACTTTATGTAATCGCAACAACTTCGTTAACCTTAGCGAATCTGGTATCCCGTTATAAATAATATAGTCAATTTTCATATTGTACTTGCCCTTCCAAGTAAAATTAATCAAAAAACTCCATATGTGGCATTTCCTGCTTATAATAAGCTAATCTATCTTGTAATGTGCCTGTATGAAATTCAAATTTATGACCATCAGGATCCGTAAAGTAAATTGACTTTTTATCTCTTTCATCTCTTGAACGTCCTGATAAAATGTTTACATGCAAGTCTTTTAATCTCTTAGCAACTTCCTCAAAATCTGCTTCATCTATGGAAAATGCTATATGTGTATAGGATTCATTCATTTCCTTTCGAGGAATATCCTTTTCTTCATTTAATGCAAGCCAAATACCATTCAGATCAAAATATGCTGTACTTCTTCCTTTTACTAATAACTTTGCGTTGAAGACTGTTTTGTAAAACTCTATTGATTTTTCTAAATCTGAAACTGAAAATAAGAAATGATTAAGTCCTTTTATGAACACAATTATCCCTCCATACAGATTATTTCTTTTAACAGTATTTCTATTATAAATTCTCATCGATAAACGTAATTGTTTTTTTATTATGTACGAAATGGACAATATGCTCTTTTATATTTGGGTAGAGAATGATATGTTCCAATTCATCTAGTGGAATCCATTTAACATCTGTTTGATTTTGATCGGGGTTTTCAGGCATTTTCGGTGTAGAACCAGCTTTTAATTTACATTCAAACATTAAGCCTACCTGGTGGGTTTCACCATACTTATATGCATTTATCTGTGGTGCATATTCATAGGCAAACGCTAATTCTCCTACTTCAACATCAATTGATGCTTCCTCCTGTGCCTCTCTACATACAGCTTCTTTCACTGTTTCATTAGGTTCAACTCCACCAGCTGGCAAATTATAATGTAAGCCATTCGCATCGAGAAATTCAATTAATAGAATAGAATTGTTTTCGATAATCAATGCACCTGCACGTACTCTTATATGGTAAGCCATTTCATTTCTCCCTACCCTCTGTCTTTATTTCCCTTCCACTTAAGTGCCTTAGCAACGAGTTCATTTACAAATTCTTCTTTTCCCTTCTGGTATTGATGTGTGTCATGCTGATACTTTTGTGCTAAATCACATTTTAAAGCACCATATGCCTTTGCATCTTTAGGATGCTGAAGCAGGTATTCCTTAAACAGTAAATGCTTCCTAATATTTTCGTGGCCGATTTGATACATATGAACATGATGTGTTCTATTACTTAGCCCTTTTGTAAAATATCTCCTCCCAGGTATGCCATTTTCACCTCTAGGTTTATAACCGAGTGAGCCCATTTTCTCATTATAGCTATCTATTTTCTCAATCTGTGAAACTACTACTAGTAGGTCAATAATAGGTTTGGCATAACCAACTGAAGGGATGGCTGTACTTCCAATATGATAAATATTAAGCACATTCTTCTCAAGTAAAGGACGAAGAATGGCTGCTTCCTTTTCATATAAGACTTCCCATTCACTTGTCCATGGAAGAATTTCCGTTTTTCTCAAAGCGTGCTATCCCCTTTCTTTTTTATTCCTTAATTGGTAATGGATTAATTTTGTATGTATGTTAACTACTATTTAGCTTTTTTAAGGAGATTCAAGTTGTTTTAATCACTCGTTCCACCAAGGTCTATTTCTTCAATTATATATTCCCCATTTTCTCCTTCAGACTTATATTAAATGAACTACTCATCTATTCAACAGGTAAACATTAAATCCTCTATCTTTACACAATTCTCTAATTTTATTGATTCTAAGTCGATTCATAAAAAAAGAAACCTAAATTCGGTTTCTAGCAAAAAGATAAATCTATTTCTCCTTTTTTATTGCATAGATTAAAAGCGATATCGAAAGCACCAACAAAACTCCTGTTAAGATATATTCAAGCACCATAATCCCTCCTATGTTGTTTAAGTCATATATATGAATGGTGCAAAGGGTTAAGATTCTCACCTAGTTTAAGAGAATATACCTATTATAACGCTCCTAGTTAAAGAATTTTGATTTGACAATGATGAAAATATGTCACTTTTTTGAATTTTAATGTACTTCATAGTTTTAGTTTTCCCTCTATTATTTTGATGTTTTATGAAAAGAAGGAAAAAGCTAGATAATCAAGGAATAATATAATGCATATAATTTGGAAGGGGGTTTAACAATGAAAGAAAGGTTAATGAGAGTAGGAACTTCCTATATTCCTGTAACGAATGTTGAGCTATCATCCGCATGGTATGTAAATAAACTAGGTGCAAGGTTAAACTATAAGGATGATGACAAGGCGATTTTAAACCTCGCAAATCAAAGCTTTTTTCTAGTAAAATCACAAAATAATCAATGTTCTAATTTCATAGATATGTATGGTGAGGAATGGTTTTCATTAACATTTGAGGTGAACGGATTAGCTGCTTTAGAAGAAATACATAGAGACTTTATCACAAATGAGGTCCGAGTTGGAGCAATTGAAAACAGAGGACATGCTGGTAGAAATTTTGTTTTTTACGATATAGACGGTAATAAATTCGATGTCTGGAGCGAACTTAGTCCTCGCTTTAAAGAGAAATATGATGTATAGGAGTAACAAGAATATGTGGAATTTATCAAAGGAAATTATAGAATCGTACAGAAAATACAATCTTTTACCTATTCATGAAACTGACCAGGATTGGGAAACTGCCCTAAGAGATGCAAAGGAAGAAGGCGAGGATCTTATTGGGCAATTAAAAGAAGAACTTGAAGATGTAAAAGAGGAATTGTTAGACGTCTTACCAAGTCGTTTTATTCAGTACGTAGAAAACGGCACATTAAATCAACCAACATTGCAAAAAACGGTACGTGAAGATTATTTACAATGGATGCAAACAAAGGAAAAGGAATTTGAAGAAATATTAGATGCTGCAAATGCACAAACACAGGAAGCAGTTACGTATTTACCTGCTGAGGTTCAAAATATTTTTGAAGAAAGTTTGCATGATTCTACGATCGAGAGAATTGAACGTACGAATCATACCCTTCATTTATACATTAATACGGATGGTGGATTTTCATCGAAGTCACTAATTCACTTCATTTTTCAGGATGTTCTAGACGAAGTCAGTGATGAAACGCTTCAGGTTGGGCAATGGCTTATATACAATGAGTTAAAGAAAACAGAGGATGGATTTGCATTCCGAGTATTATTTGATTGTCCTGATGCGGAGTGGACGATCAAAATGAAGAATCTTGATGCTAAGTATTATTATCGACCGGTAACATATACAAGATTGAGTGATGAAGGAGCCTTAGATGAACTATCGTTTGCTGAATATGTTGGACAGTTAAATCGAAAGCATCACTACTGGTTGATAACACCTCATTTAACTTGTGAAATTAGGTCATTTTCTGAAAATATACATTTAGAAAACGGGAAGCTTGAATTTAGAGAAAATGAATTCGTAGTTACAAATGGGAAAAGTAGCTTTGTGTATCAGTTAGACGAATACAATCCTGTTCATTTTATCTACACGGACGTTTATGAAGATCCATATGGGCATTTGAATGAACAAGTACCCACCGATAAAATCGAAGCAGCTATCTTTAGTGATGAGTTAGAATTGCAAGTACGTGCATGGAATACACTTTATGCAAATGCCGAAGAACTTGCAGACATCATCAATCAAGTATTATGGAAAATGACGATTACCGAAGAAAATGAAATGATGCTTCATGCCTATACTAGTCATTTTTATAAAGAAGGGATATTGACAGAGCCAAATATCAAGAAATATCGCACATTTCTTAATTCTTGATTCTAAAAGGAATATGCTACTAATGAAATAAGAGGCTATCCCCAAGGGTTTAACCTTTTTAGATAGCCTCTTTGATACACCAAAAATTCCATTTGTCGATTTTATTTCACTTTGGTCTTTCAATTGTAAAGATCTCGCCAATTTTCGCGTAATCATTTCCCGCTAAACGGCTTATAGCACTTAAGCCAATTGGATCAATTCGCCCTTGTTCATAAATGTCTTCATCGATATGATATTGAACAATCCTGCCTATAATTAAATCACAGCTAGGTGTTTCGTTTCCTCCTAATTGCAGGGAATTCTCCAAAATACATTCCATTCGTACTTTTGCTTCTTTAACCCCTGGAATTGATAGTTTCTTACTAGTAATTGGCGTCAAGTTTGCTAGCTCGATTTCACTTTGTTCCGGTGGTAGAATTGCTGCTGTTTTATTTACTTTTTCAACATTTGTGTCATCGACAATATGAACAACAAATTCTTTTGTAGCAAATATATTTCTTGCCGTATCCTTTTGTTTCCCTTCTTTTCTCTGAATCGATAATGAAATCATTGGCGGATTTGCTGAGACAATTGAAAAATAGCTGAAAGGAGCACCATTTAATATCCCTTCCTTTGACATCGATGTAACAAAGGCAATTGGCCTAGGAATGATGCTTCCTATTAAAAGCTTGTAATTTTCTCTTTCGCTATTTTGCATCGGATCAATCGAAAGCATGTGCTTAACTCCTTTCTAGTAATTAATCTAATTCTCTTACTTCAAATGGGAGGAGCATTTGTTTTAGCTCTTCACGGTGTGGCTCATATTGTGGCGGAAGCATCAATTTTTCTCCCATTGTTTCTTCTGATTCATCATGGGCAAATCCTGGTGGGTCTGTAGCAATTTCAAATAAGATTTCACCATGCTCTCGAAAATATATCGCATTAAAATAGTTCCGATCCTGAACTGGGGTTACATGATATCCATTTCCTTCAACATACATTTTCCAATCGAGCTGGTCATCATCATCATTTGCCCGCCACGCAATATGATGAACGGTTCCGACTCCCATTTGCCCACTGCCAATTGTCGTTAATTTTACATCGATTATATTTCCGATATTTGCAGTTGAACGGTATCTGACAAAGTCACCTTCAATTCCAACCTTCTCAAGCCCCATAATCGTTTCTAACAATTCAGCTGTTTTTTCTGGTTGTTTTGATAATAAAGTTGCACCACCAAAGCCTTTGATCGCAACATCTGCACTCACTTCACCAAATGTCCAGTCGCTTTTTTCTCCTGCTTCCCTTTCGACTATTTCTAAATGAAGACCATGTGGATCATCAAATTCTAAATATATCTCTCCAAAACGGTCAATTTTACTAAATGGAATCTTAAATTTTTCTAATCTAGCTTCCCAAAATGTCATTGCCCCTACAGGAACAACGTAGGAGGTTACCCCAACCTGCCCATCTCCAATAACACCTTGGCGTGCACCAGCCCAAGGAAAAAAGGTAATAATTGTCCCTGGCTTCCCTGACTCATTTCCAAAATATAAATGATAGGTACCAGGGTCATCAAAGTTTACAGTTTGCTTGACTAATCGGAGGCCTAATATCCCTGCGTAAAAGTCTACATTTTCTTGAGGATGACCAACAATTGCTGTGATATGGTGTATACCCAATGTTTTTTTCATATAAGTTTACTCCTTCATTTTTTACTCTTATAAGCCTTTGTTTATTATTCCTACACAAACGTAACAAATTCATTAACTGGCTTACGATAGCCACGAGGTCTTCTACTATCAACCTTTTCTTTACCTAATGCAATCATCATGACTACTTCATGTTGTTCATCTATATGTAAAATGTGTTTTACCGCTTCGGAGTCAAAGCCTATCATCGGACATGTATCCCACCCTTTTTCCTTTGCGGCCAGCATAAACAGCATAGCGGATAAGGATCCATTTCGAATCGCTTCATCACGATGGAAACCCTCTCCTCTTGATTCATAAAAAGAAATCGTATCATCGACCATATGCCGATATTCCTGCTCATTCAATATCCCTAACATCTTTAACCCTTCATAAATATCAGGTGCTTGATGATAAGTTTGCTTATCACCTAACACGATAATAACTGCTGAGGAGCTGTAAACCTTATATTGACCATTTGCTGCATCCTTTAATTTCCCCTTAATCTCTTTATCAGTTACAGCGATATAATTCGTATGTTGAAGATTAAATGCAGATGGTGCAAGCTTTACCAGTTCAAATATTTCATTTAGCTCCTCACGTTTAATTGGCTGATCGGGGAGAAAATTATTAGCTGAACGTCTATCTTGTACTAATTGGATAAAATCAGTCATTGTCACACTTCCTTATTACTTAAAAATAGTTTTAAGCAAGATATTTCATCTTTGCAGTTTGTATTAAGCGAAGAATAATTTTATCTCGATTTCAATTATCTCGAATATGAGATAATGATACATCTTTATTTAGTAAGTGTCAATACATTCATACTTTTTCTCCTGTATTTAAGCTCAGCCAACACAAAGAGCCTTACTTCATAAGAAGAAAGGCTTTGAATATAAATAATCTTTATTCCCAATCCATTATTTAAAATGGTCGTTTCCATTAAATACTTTATCAATTTGATTTCTGTCGTAGTCTAATATCCACTCATTGTATTGATTGTATATCCCCCTAATTGTTTCGGTGGAGGCAGCTAATAAATCACAGCCTCTATCATCATAAATATGAAATATCGTATTTTTGCTTTTATTTATAAAATACACTCTATGATAGAGCGATGGTTTGATCCCCATATCCTGATTGCAAATTGCTTTTATCATCGGAATATATCTAATTTCAGAAGGCTTGCAATTCAACAAAAACCTACGTATTGGATACGCTCCATCATCATCTTCCTCATGATTAAGATAAGGGAGTGTATATTGTGTTAGCCGATATAAAACGCTTTTCTCTTTTACAAATTTAGATAAAACGTTTAATTTACGTTTAACTGTTTCATTTTCAGCAAAAGCTTCTACATCGATAACAATTACCATATCATCATCTATTGAATGCAGCGCATTAAATAAAGTAATCGCTCTTTTATAAACCCCTAACAAGTAGGGGCAATTTTCATAAATATGATTAGGGTTATAATTCACACCTAATTTAAAGCGAATTCCAATTTTCCAACTATAAAATAACGGTGGTTTAAGCTCTAAATTTGGAAATATTTTATCCATATAACGGTTTATTTGCATTATTACACCTCAAAATATATGTTTGCCTATTTTTTGTTTAAATAAATTTCCGCCATGTTCTTTCATTATTATACGAATCTACCAATTAACCTTACCATAATAATCCATATGTTACGTTTATTATCTTATAATATAGTGAATATTAAAAAAAGGCCTTGCCCCATTTTGAAGCAAAGCCTTTAATATTATCTCTCCTCTTGAAAAAACCATTTATGCAATTGATTAATATGTGCCTGGTGGTATCTGCTATGATCGGCAATATGCCAAATCCCCCACCGAATTGTTGCTTCCTTGCCATTCTCGTATTCAACCAATTGGTTTAATTCCTTGTCAGTTAAACGGTAGCATTCTGTTTTTAACATCTCGATTACTTCTTCATACTGGTTGATTAATGTTTCGAGTGAACAATTAGCTACTTGTGGCAATTCACCTTTTTCATTTATCATTGGTCCATACTTATCTTCTAGATCAGGTGGAATAGGCTGACCCTTTATTCGATAAACCCAATTTAGGTCAACATATGCTAAATGCTTTAACAATTGGGCGATGCTGTTGTAGCCTTGATTAGGACCTTTATAATCTATTTCTTCTTGAGACATTTCACCAACAATTGATTTTAAACGATAATAATTTTCTTTAACCATTGAGAAAAGCATCCCAACAATCGGCTCCATTTCAGACTCTCCAATTAAATCATGAATCATTTTACACACTCCTACTTGTCTGACTATTCATTTGTTATCTATCGTAACAAAGTTATTGGGGACAGTCCCCAATTTTTAGTTAATTTGACGTTGGTTAATTTCATCAATTATTTTCATTTTGAAGTCTTCAATTGCCATATTTTCAGATTGGTGTTCCCCATATTTTCGTATATTTACTGATTTTTGTTCGACCTCTTTGTCACCAAGTACAATCATATATGGTATTTTTTGCATTTGTGCTTCTCGTATTTTGTAGCCGAGCTTTTCATCGCTGCTGTTGATGCTTACTCTTATTCCGGATTGCTTTAATTCAGCCTGAAGCTTCAGACAATCATCTAAGTGAACGTATGAGACAGGGATGATTTGAACTTGTACTGGTGCTAGCCATACTGGAAATGCCCCTGCAAAATGCTCGATTAAAATTCCAAAGAAACGGTCTATTGAACCAAAGATTGCCCGGTGGATAACAACAGGGCGAACCCTTTCATTGTCTTGATTAATATAGGATAAATCAAATTTTTCTGGCATTTGAAAATCTAGTTGAATTGTTCCACATTGATGACTTCTTTTTAATGCATCCTTTATGTGAAAATCAATTTTTGGTCCATAAAATGCCCCGTCTCCTTCATTTACTTGGTATTGAACACCTAATTCATTTAGCACATTTTTTAAAGCTCCTTCTGATAATTCCCAAAGCTTTTCATCGCCTAATGATTTCTCTGGTCGAGTCGAAAGCTCGATGGAATAATCAAAACCGAATGTACGATATACCTCATCAATTAAATGAAACACTTGCTTAATTTCACTTTCAATTTGGTCCTCTCTAACGAAAATATGGGCATCATCCTGACAAAATGTCCGTACTCGAAACAGACCATTTAATGCGCCACTGTATTCATGACGATGCACCTGACCGAATTCAGCCATTCGTATCGGAAGATCGCGGTATGAGTATAAATTATTTTTAAAGATAAGCATATGTCCTGGGCAATTCATTGGTTTCATAGCAAATCTTGTCTGATCGACTTCAGAAAAATACATATTCTCATGGTAATGATCCCAATGACCTGATTGCTCCCACATTTGTTGATTCATCATAAACGGTGTACGAACCTCTTCATAATTGGCCTTTTGTAAAAGCTCCCGAGAGTACTTTTCAAGTTCATTACGAACAATTTGCCCTTTTGCTAAATAAAATGGCATTCCTGGTGCTTGATCTGAGAACATAAATAATTGCAATTGCTTCCCTAGCTTACGATGATCACGCTTTGCTGCTTCCTCTAGGAAATGAAGGTATTCTGCTAATTCCTTCTTCCTGTTAAACGCTACACCATAAACGCGTTGAAGAACCTCATTATCGCTATCCCCGCGCCAATAGGCTCCAGACACGCGAGTTAATTTAAATGCTTTCACATAGCCAGTTGCTGGTACATGTGGACCTCGGCATAGGTCAATAAATTCTCCTTGCTGATAAAGAGAAATTTTTTCACCTTCCGGAATGTCCTTTAATAATTCCAGCTTGAAGTTCTCGTTTTTTTCTTTAAATAATGCTTCTGCCTCTTCATACGAAACCTCAATACGCTCTATATTTAGATTTTCATTTATAATGTTTTCCATTTCTTTTTCAATCTCAAGTAAATTATCTGATGACAAGCTATGTGGCAGCTTGAAGTCATAGAAAAATCCATCGTCAATAACAGGACCAATCGCTAAGCTTACGTTAGGATAAAGTCTTTTCATCGCCTGTGCTAAAATATGTGCTGCTGAATGCCTAATGATCTCTATCCCTTCCTGTGAATCTTGAGCAATAATTGAAAGCTGACAATCCTCTTTTAACTTGTAGCTTAAATCAACTAACCTGCCATTTACTTTTCCTCCAACTGCCTGTTTCTGTAAGCTTGAACTAATTGACGCCGCAATGTCTCTCATTGTCATGTCTTTCGGAAACTCCTTAACGACACCATCTGGAAACTCAATTTTCACCATTTCTTTACTCATGTTTTAACACTCCTTCATTAGTTTTAATATAAAAAAACACACTCATCCCTAAATAAGGGACGAGTGTGTTTATACCCGTGGTTCCACCCAATTTCCCATAAGAAAAAAAACTTATGGCTTTGGCGCTATAACGTCGCGTTGACGGTATTGGATACTTTAATTCCCCAATACTGCTTCAAGGTGGTAAATTATTTTCCTAAGCTAGGAAGTTCGCAGCTTTCCTTCCCTCTCTGATAGCCGAAAAAATAATTCATGTCCTTTTCATTGCAATTATTAATATTAAAATAATAAAAAAACGCACTCATCCCTATAACAAGGGACGAGTGCGTTATACCCGTGGTTCCACCCAATTTCCCATAAGAAAAAAACACTTATGGCTTTGGCGCTATAACGTCGCGTTGACGGTATTGGATACTCTAATTCCCCAATACTGCTTCAAGGTGGTAAATTATTTTCCTAAGCTAGGAAGTTCACAGCTTTCCTTCCCTCTCTGATAACCGTAAAAATAATTCATGTCCTCTTCTTCACATGTTCTTTATTAAATTAAAAAACGCACCCATCCCTATAACAAGGGACGAGTGCGTTATACCCGTGGTTCCACCCAATTTTCCATAAATAAAAATCACCTATGGCTTTGGTGCTGTAACGTCGCATTATACGGTATTGGATACTTAGTGTTCCCCAATACAGCTCAAAAGGTGGTAAGATACTTTTCTGCGTTAGGAAGTTTTCAGCTTTCCTTCCCTCTCTGGAAACCGTAAAAGTAACTCATGTCCTTATCATTGCTTTTTAAAAGTCATATTTACATTTTTTATCATATTACAATATGTATTCTAAAATAGCAATACCACTTTTTATATTTTTACCAATGACGGAACATCTACTATATTTCTAACTCAATCAATTATAGGGATTTATTGACAGTAAAATATTTTTGTTATATAGTATGTCTGTCGATATATCGGGTGTCGATATATTTAAGGAGGAGAGAATAATGAAGCCTTTATCTGAATCCACTTATTTAGTCTTACTTGCTCTCTATCAAGAGCCATTGCACGGCTATGGGATTATTAAAATGATTGACCATATTAGCGGGGGTACTTTCATTATTGCGCCCGGAACTTTATATGGAATTTTAACTAATTTAGTAAAGCAACAATACATAGAAACGTTAAGTGAAGAAAAAGATAGCCGTAAAAAAAAGACATACCTCCTAACAGATATAGGAAAAGCTGCCTTACTCAATGAATTTAACAGATATAAAACAATGGTTGACTTTTCAAATCAAATTCTAGCTGAAGGGAAAAAATGATATGTTAACACCAAATTCTATTAAAAAGATCAGTAAAAAATTCAGTAGCTTTACAGAAGAGGAGCATTGGTTACAACAAATGCTTCTTGAAGGCTGGATACTTAAAAGTTATAACTCAGAGGATGATGTTTCTGAATATACTTATCGATTTGAATCTATCCATAATGAGGAGCAAAAAAACCGAATTTATAAAATAGATTTTCGTTCATTTAATAGGAAAAAGGATTATATTGAGTTTTGTGAAATCTTTGAGGATGCAGGATGGACATCATTATCAAATCATTGGATGTCAAAGCATATTTTTTATACAGATGACCCACAGTCACATGGAATGATATTCTCTGATATCGAATCTTATCGTGAACGAGAAAAGCGAAAAATGAATGATAATTTGCTCTTTATTTGTCTGTCAATCATTGCTTCTGCCATTCTATTTGTTCTTTATATTACGTTTGAAAGAAGCTCCTTTATGGGAGTCTCACTCTTATCATTGGCCTATTGTGGAAAACATGTGATAGATTACTATAAACATCGAAAAATGTATAAAATACTAGAGTAGTCTCATAGTGTACAAAGAGGCTATCCTAGGTAGGTTTAACTAGATAGCCTCTACTAATATTTTTCTAGTATCATAATTTATAATTAAAAATCTTCTTCCTTCGCAATCCATTTCGCAACTTCAGAAAAGTGCTTACGTTTCCCTGTCAATTTCTTCTCTTCCGGATAGCCTAGATAAATAAAGCCAAGCATTTCCGATTGCTCTGAAAGCTTGAATAGCTCCTTTACTTCTTCAGAATAACAAACATGACCTGTTCGCCAAACAGCTCCAAGGCCTAATGCGTGTGCAGCAAGAAGCATATTTTGTATCGCAGCATTAACAGCAGCGTATTCTTCTTTCAAAATGACCTTCTTATCATCGCTTGGCTCAACTGCTGCTGCAATAATAACTGGTGCTCTTAATGCCTTTTGCGAGATTTTTTCTAATCTGCTTACACTTTCCTCACTTGATGGGTCTTCTAATGTTTTCTCAGTGTATTTAGCAAGAGCTTTACCAAGACTTTTTCTCGCATCACCTGTTAAAACAAAAAATCTCCATGGCTCTGTTCGATGGTGAGCAGGTGCCCAAGTTCCAGCCTCAAGTATTTTCTCAAGTAATTCAGTCGGCACAGGATCTGATTTAACAACACCGACACTTCTTCTTTCTTTAATTGCTGTAAAAATATCCATTGTCATACACTCCTTTTACATTTCTTATAAAGCAAATAACTGTAAATTACGAAAATTCACATATATACTTATATTGTATACTAAATCATGTTTAAGGGGTGTTTGCAAATGTATGAAGTCATAGTTATCGGTGCAGGTCCCGCTGGAGCAAGCGCAGCTCTCTTTACAGCTAAGGCTGGGAAGAAAACATTATTAATTGACAATGATAAAGGAATGACAAAACGTGCCTGGATTGAAAATCATTATGGCGTCCCTGAAATCAGTGGACCTGAATTAATTGAAACAGGCTTAAAACAAGCGAAAAAACAAGGTGCAGAAGTTATCCAAGATTCAGTTGTCGACATTTCAAAAAATGACGATGGCTTTGGACTAACAACCTCAGGCCAGCAAAGCTACCAAGCCAAGAACATTATATTAGCAACAGGCGTATTAGTCGAGCTTGGTGAAAAGCTTGGTATTGCAACAATTGCAGGAACAGAACCACGTATTAAAAAGATTTTTAAGGTTGACCAAGCGGGCAAAACGAATGTTGAAGGAATCTGGGCTGCCGGAACTTGTGCCGGTGTTAGTGTACATACGATTATCACTGCCGGCGACGGTGCAAAAGTAGCTATTAATCTTATAAGTGAACTTAATGGTGAACGATATGTTGACCATGATGTTCTGAAGTAAATAGGAAAACTTAAAAATACTACTTTAATCAAATCAGGAAGGTTCACAATGAATAATCTCCAATTCATTTACTAAGTCTATTTCCTCAAATCCCGTGAATCTTCCTCAGGTCTCTCACAATCATTTTACAAATTTACAAATTTTTTACTTAACAATCCATATTCCCTACTGTATCATATAACTAACGTATCGTTCTTAATAAAATACACGTATTTCATATCAACTTGAGCGAACATAGTAGGCAAAAAGTCATATTTAAGTAACTATACTGGCTCGATTACCGGATTATTTTCAAAGGAGACGATTCATTTGAAGTTCAAATCCATTTTTTGTAATTTATTTTTCAGAAATCATAAGTACAGCTTTTATACAGACAAATGTGTTCGTTGTGGAAAGAAACGAAATTCCCGGTAATTTCATCGATAATATTACTCATGACGAAAAGTTCATGAAAAACTTGTAAAGAAAAACGAGGTATTCCTGCCAATTTATTCACATGAGAAAAAACGCAGTGGTTTCCTGCGTTTTTTCTCCTTTTTTATTTTTATAAAACTTGTGATTCCTATCGCTACAATTTAAATGAATACCTATAAACACTTACTTATTAATTATATTATTATCGATTAACTCTTTTAGCCTTTGCATTTCCTTGAGCTCATTTACTTTTTCTGACATCATTAATGTATTTAATGTGCTTTCGATAAGATATGTACGTGGCTGTTGATTACTGATAATCTCATCCTCTATAAACCCTAATAGCTGTGTAAAGCGTTCATGTTCTTGATTGTTGACAGATATTTCAGATATTTTCTCCTTTAACTCCATCATCAATTGTTGAACATTTTCGAGAAAGTTAGGCTCCTTCCCATCAATAGCCCCTAACCATATGATCAATTCATTAGGGTCGACTAATTGTTCAGCTTTATCACTAACTTCAGCAACTATACTTTTTAATCGATTCACACAATATCGAATAATTTCTACTCTATTAATTTGCGAAGCTCTTGTTGCTGCATGATAGTAAATCATTTGCTGAAGCATCCCTGAAAAAAGAATCGCACAATCCATTAAAACCTGTCGTTTCTCTTCTCCGAAAATTTCTATAAATCGTTTGAACATCCACTCTAAATGACGAAGCCTCGTGACTTTAATGAATTGTTTAAGCTCTGGATCGTTTGAGGCAATTACTTCTTCAACAAGTGAGAATATTTTATTTTTTTTATTCGATAACATAAATAAATCAAGCTGCTTAATAAAGACATCCATATCTGATAAATTCTCACCGATGAGTAATTGATTTCGTTCCGCTTCATATTTCGTTTGTATATAAGTAAAGACAGCTTTGAATAGTTCACTTTTAGAAGGAAAATAATTATATAAAGTCCCTTTTGATATTCCGCTATATTCCAAAATATCTTGAATAGATGTTGCCTGATATCCCTTTTCAATAAATAATTCATGCGCTTTAATAATGACTTGTTGTTTGCGATCCTTCATCTTTATCACCACCGTTTCAAATTAATAACGACTAAATTTCATGGTTTTCCGAACCCATTTTTCTATTACATATCTTATCTGATTTTATTTCAGTTTACAAACATGGAAATTGTTAAGATTTATCTGTTGCATTTCACGAAAGATGGGAGTAATATTACTCATTGTATAACTATAGTATAAAAAAATGTACCATTTGTTTATTCAGGAGGAGAACTATTAATGAACAAAACAAATTTACCACCAAAACGACCGCCTTATGGTATTATTGCCATTCTTTTGGCTGGTGCGTTCGTTTCAATTTTAAATTCGACACTACTTAATGTTGCATTACCATCTATGATGGAAGATTTAAACGTTGGTGCAACAACAATCCAATGGTTGGCAACTGGGTATATGCTAGTGAATGGTGTATTGATTCCAACAACAGCTTACTTAATACAAAAATTTTCTGTTCGCCATTTATTTATCGCAGCCATGCTTTTATTTACAATTGGTACAGCAACTGCAAGTATAGCTGATTCATTTGCCGTATTATTAATCGGTAGAATGGTTCAGGCATCAGGATCTGCAGTGATGATGCCGTTATTAATGAATGTTTTACTTGTCAGCTTTCCAATTGAAAAACGTGGAGGAGCGATGGGGATTTTAGGTCTCGTCATGATTTTTGCTCCAGCAATTGGTCCAACTTTATCTGGATGGATCGTTGAACACTATCATTGGAGAACATTGTTTTATATGATTCTTCCATTTGCAGTAATTGTCTTGCTATTTGCCTTCTTTAAATTGAAAGATACGAAGGAAAAAGTACATTTAACAATGGATGCTCTATCACTTGTTCTTTCAAGTATAGGATTTGGTTCATTGCTATATGGCTTCAGTACAGCCGGAGATAAAGGCTGGGATAGTCCATATGTATATGGAACATTAATTATCGGAGCATTGGCATTAGTCTTATTTATTTTCCGTCAATTTAAGCTTGATGAGCCGTTTCTTGATTTCCGTGTGTATAAGTATCCGATGTTTGCTTTATCATCTGCTATCTCAATCGTCCTTAATATGGCGATGTTCTCAGCGATGATTTTAATGCCGATTTACTTGCAGCAATTGCGAGGAATCACACCATTAGATTCAGGGTTATTAATGCTACCTGGTGCGATTATTATGGGAATTATGTCTCCTATTACAGGTAAGCTTTTTGATAAATACGGAGCAAAGGTATTATCTATCGTTGGTTTAACGATAACTGTTATTACAACCTATTTCTTCAGTAAATTATCGATAGATACTTCTTATTCAACATTGCTTATTATGTATTCGGTTCGAATGTTTGGTATGTCAATGGTGATGATGCCAGTTATGACAAATGGCTTAAACCAACTTCCTGCACGTTTGAATCCACACGGTACTGCGATGAATAGTACATTGTCACAAGTATCAGGTGCGATTGGCTCTGCAATATTAGTAACGGTCATGACCTCACGTACAAAAGCACATGCAGAGGAAATTCAAAATTCTTTAATGAGTAAATTAACGGAACAACCAACTGCAGAAGCTTTAGCTGAAATAAAAAACAAAATAATGGTTGATTCAATGATAAGCGGGATTAATGATTCATTCCTCGTTTCCGTTTTCATTGCAGCATTAGCTCTTGTTCTTGCTCTTTTCATTAAGCGTGTAAAACAGAATAGCAATGATGCACCAATAAAAGAGCAAGCTTAAACTGAATATAAAGGCCGAACGCTTCGAAGTGTTCGGTTTTTGTTTATCGAATCAATCTATTGACTCGAAGTATACATTTGTATACAATTTAAATGTAGTATACAATTGTATACAAAAGGAGTGATTGGATGAGAGACGGTAAAAGATTTTATAGAGACGTAAATCATCTTGAAGGTGAGCCTCGACGAGAAGATTTTCGTCATCCAAGAGGCGGCGGTCACAACCGGAAGGAGCATCATCGTGGTGCAAAAACATTTCGCAGAGGAAGAGCACTTGAATTTTTAGCAAGACTTAATGTCAAACGTGATACGTTAAAGCAGCAATTAGAAACTCCAGAGCTTCAATCCATTAACCAAATTATCGTTGGTGAGTTAAAGGCCGTTGAATCGATTATCAATGAATTCACTCATTTGTTTGAAATTCATGAGGATGAAATGAAACAACACGGCTCAATTTCAAATGAAGGAGTTCAATCTAGAGAGAACACATCTGCTGAAGAATAAATAAGGAAAAATCAAATGACTAAAAAAACTGAACGGGGGATATAAAATGTTTATTCAATTAAGAAAAATAACTGTAAGTGAAGGAAGCGCTGAAAAAGTTATCAATCAATTTAGCAAGCCAGGAATCATTGAAGAGCAAGAAGGAATTGTTGATATTAAAATTTTAGAAAAAAAGGTAAGACGCGGAGAAGAAGAAGTAATCATTCTAGTAACCTGGGAATCAGAAGAACATTGGAAGCAATGGGAAAAGAGTGATGCACATATCGCTGGGCATAAAGCAAAACGCAATCAACAAAAACCAGAACATATTCTTAATGTAGAAGTTGGGATGTATGAAGTAAAAGCTGTTAAGAAGCCTGCAGAAAAATAAAACTTGGGAGTGTAATATTAACTGTGTAAGTAAGGAATGCGTACGGTTCCTTACTCACACAGTTTTTTATTTGATAGAATAATAAGTATAAAGCTAAAGGAGTGGTTTCAGTGGGGAAATTGAA